>CAJQOA010000114.1 GCA_905479815.1 uncultured Psychroserpens sp. | reverse complement strand
GATAGTGATGGTATAAATGACGATGAAGATAATTGCCCAAACACACCAAACAACGATCAAGCAGATTCTAATAATGACGGCATAGGTGATGCTTGTGATAGTGATTTAGATAATGATGGAGAACCTAATGAAACCGACAATTGTCCAAATAATGCTAACTCGGATCAACTAGACACAGATAATGATGGCATAGGTGATGCTTGTGATGATGATGATGATGGCGATGGTGTTTTAGATGATGTAGATAATTGTCCTTTAATAGCAAACCCTAATCAAGAAGATTCGGATAACGATGGAAATGGTGATGCTTGTGATGATACAGAAGACCCTTTATTTAGATGTGTAAATGGTATGGCTGGACCATACCCATGTAACGCTATTGATGTGATGTCAATAATAGACACACAGACTTTAGGGGGTAGCTCTGCAATTGAGGGTAGTGATATATGGGGTTGGACAGACCCAACAACGGGTAATGAATACGCACTAATTGCTTTAACCAATAGCACAGCTTTTGTTGATATTACCAACCCTATTAACCCATTGTTTTTAGGGCGTTTAAACTCTAATGCTGGAACAAATTTCTGGCGAGATGTTAAGGTATATAATAACTATGCTTTTATAGTTGCCGATGGAGTTGGAAGTCATGGTATGCAAGTTTTTGATTTAACTAGGTTGAGAAATGTAGTAAATCCCCCGGAAATATTTAATGCAGATGCTATATATACAGGGGTTGGTAGTTGCCATAACATTGTTATTAACGAAAGTGAAGCTGTTGCCTATCTTGTAGGTTGTGGAACAGCTAGCGGAGGGCCAGTTTTTATTGATATTTCAAACCCTATAACGCCTACCTTTTTAGGAAGCTACCCTAATGGCGGTTACTCACACGATGCTCAAGTTGTCACTTATAATGGCCCCGATTCAGATTACGCTGGAAAAGAAATCTATATTGGGAGTAATGGAGATGGAGGGAATAATGACAAGGTTGTTATTTTAGATGTTACTGACAAAACAAACGTTATTCCTATTACAGACTTTGTATATCCTCAAGCCGCTTATACCCATCAAGCTTGGTTTACTGAAGATCAACGTTACTTAATTTTAGGAGATGAATTAGACGAACAAGGCTTTGGTTTTAATACGAAAACATTAGTGTTTGATTTAAGCGATTTAGATAACCCTCTATTATCATCAACTTATTTTGGTCCAACAGCAGCTATTGATCATAATGGTTATGTAAAAGGAAATGAGTATTACATCGCAAACTATAGGGCAGGTATGAGAATAACTGATATTTCAAATATTAGCGCTTCCTCAAACCCAATGACAGAAACTCATTTTATAGATACATTCCCATCTAGCAATAGTGCTAATTTTAATGGGGTTTGGAGCGTGTATCCATATTTTGCAAGTGGAAACATTATTATGAGCGATATTGAAGGTGGCTTATTTGTGGTTAGAAAAAGTGAATAAAAATCGTAATTCATGAAGAAGTTATCTCTTATAAATCTAATAGCTACACTGCTTTTTTTTAGTTGTAATAACGAGAAAATACCTGAAGAACTATTAAATAACACTGAAGGTTTAGATTTTGTAAAAACTCTTGGAGGAAACTTAAATGACAGTGCACAATCAATAGTAAATACAACAGATGGTGGCTACGCTATCTTAGGGTATACACAGAGTAATGATGGAGATATTGTCAATAAACAAGATAATAGTTTTGACTATTGGGTCTTAAAATTCAATACCCAAGACCAATTAGAATGGCAGCAGGTTTATGGTGGTACAAACGATGATAGAGGCAGCCAAATTATACAAACACAAGATGGCGGATATGCCGTAATTGGATCAAGCGCAAGTAATGACGGGAATGTAACTGGCAATAATGGCTTACAAGATTATTGGTTAGCAAAACTAGATTCTAGTGGTAACATGTCTTGGCAAAAATCATTTGGCTTTTCTGGTAACGATATTGGTATTTCAATACTACAAAGTAATGATCAAGGATATCTAATTTCGGGCATTTTAGACGTTACTGCTTCAGGAGGTTTAGGAAACACATCTCGAATTAATCAACGGCATGCCGGTGGAGATTATTGGGCATTAAAACTAGATGCAACAGGTAATTTAGAATGGAGTAAATACTATGGTGGTAATTTCACTGAAACACCAGAAGGCATAGCTCAGACAGAAGATAATGGATTTATAATTGCTGGTGGATCAGATAGTATTGATACTGATATTTCAAGTAATAAAGGCTCATATGATTTTTGGGTTATACGAATCGCATCAAATGGAGATTTAGTTTGGGAAAGATCTTTTGGTGGTGAAGAAATTGATGAGGCTAGAGCAATTGTAAAGTCTAATGACGGAAATTTTGTGATTGCTGGAGATACAAGAAGTGATAATGGTAATGTATCATCAAACAATGGGGCCGCAGATTTATGGATTATTAAAATTTCTCCCGACGGAAATTTAATATGGGAAAAAACACTTGGAGGAAGTAGTTTTGATGTAGCAAGAGCAATATCTACTACTCAAGATAACGGGTTTTTATTAGCAGGAAGCTCTAGAAGTAGTGATGGAGATTTATCAGAAAACAAAGGGCAAAATGATGCTTGGGCTCTAAAAGTTGACGAAAATGGTTCTATTGAATGGGAAATATCTGCAGGAGGAAGCGATATTGATTTTGCTTACGGAATCGCAGAGTTAAACGATAAATCAGTCGTAGTTGTTGGAGACACTTCAAGTAATGACAAAGACATAATAGAAAATAAAGGGTTTTCTGATATGTTGATTTTAAAGATAAAATAGAATGAAAAAGACATTAATTATACTTTCAACACTATTAACTTTATTAATGTCTTGTAGTGATGACAACACAGCCAACCAAAGTACACAAACTAATATAACTTTTAGTTTTTCTCACAATTGGGACGGTATACCAGTAACTAATGCAGATTTTAATAGTTTACAATTTACAAATGCAAATGGAGAAACACTTAGTATAGAACGTCTTCGCTACCTAGTGTCAGATATTGTTTTTACAACATCAACAAACGAGGTTTTAAGTTTAGATGACTACAATTTAGTGGACGTAACTAATGGGAATAATCTAAGCTTTAGCCCAACAGGCCTAATCCCTTCCGGAAATTATTCTAACGTATCTTTTACTTTTGGTTTTAATAATGAAGATAATTCTGAGAATTATTTAGACTTAAATTCTGCTTCATTTAATGTGCCTGATATGCTGGGTGGCGGTTACCACTACATGCAATTAGATGGGAAATATATAGATAATATGTCCGAAGAATCTGGCTATAATTACCATGCTATAAGAGCCGTTGATAATCCCGGAACAAACGCTACGTTTCCGCAAGACACATTTTTTAGAGTAAATCTAGGAGCGGTAAACATAAGTGATGATGCAACTTTTAATATTGGAATGAATATCGCCGAATGGTTTAAAAATCCAAACCTATGGGATTTAAATCAATTAGATACCGTTTTAATGCCCAATTCAACAGCTCAAATAATGATGTTTCAAAACGGTCAAAGTGTTTTTAGTTTAGATAATGTTTCTCAATAAATATAAAAGGTGCTAAAAAAGTTAACATATCTATTAATTACTAGCTTTTTTCTTTCTTCATGTTCAGATGAAGACTCAGGGTATCAGCCCGTAGAATTAACATTAGAGATTCCACAAATTTTTTCCGATAATATTTTATCACCAGTAATTCCAATTGACAATCCTCAAACTTCGGAAGGTGTTCTTCTTGGTAAAAAACTTTTCTTTGATAAAATACTTTCAGGAGACCAAACAATTGCTTGTGCTAGTTGCCATTCACCACAAAGTGCATTTACTAACAACACGCCGACAAGCGTTGGTATAGATGGAGTTTTTGGCACACGTAACTCGATGCCATTATTTAATTTAGCATGGAATTACAACGAACGTTTTGCTTGGGACGGAAAAGAGTTAAGCCTAGAAAGACAAGCGTTAGAACCTGTAGAAAACCCTGTAGAAATGCATAGCGACTGGAACGATGTTATTGACAGGCTTCAAAACCATACTGAATATCCAGAGTTGTTTTTAAAAGCATTTAACACATCAACAATATCAAAAGAATTAGCAGTAAAAGCAATAGCTCAATTTGAACGCA
>CAJQOA010000113.1 GCA_905479815.1 uncultured Psychroserpens sp. | reverse complement strand
AGACACCATGTCTTGATAGAAATCTAAGTTTTTGGTTTGCTCAAGTAGCAATCTCCAATCTTCAGCAAAACGCATTCTATCACTTTGAACTCTCGGACTCCACATTGCAGGTCCTTTAGATTTGTTCAACATCTTAAACTGTATTGCTGACGAATCACTTACAATACCACTATAACCACCAAGTGCATCAATCTCTCTTACAATTTGACCTTTGGCAATTCCACCCATTGCAGGATTACAAGACATTTGTGCAATGTTTTGTAAATTCATGGTGATTAGCAATGTTTTACTTCCCATGTTAGCAGCAGATGCAGCAGCTTCACTTCCTGCGTGACCTGCTCCAACAACTATGACATCATAAACTTCGTTAAACATAATTATATGTATTGTTCCACGTGGAACATTATGGTGTTAAATTTTGAGTCTGCAAATATACGTTGAAATACTAATATATTAATTAAGAGCATCTAAGTAGTGATTTTCCTTTTCCCTCATGAGTTTTGCATCATCATCGGTTTTATCTTTAAACCCACAATAATGAAGCACACCATGAATCATGACCCGTTTCAATTCTTCAGAAATGTCTACATCAAAATCTTTAGCATTATCAGCAACTCTTTCAATAGAAATATAAATATCACCATGTAGCTCTTTTCCTACTGAATAATCAAAACTAATGATATCTGTTAAGGTGTCGTGTTCTAAAAATTCAACATTCAATTTATGAAGGTACTCGTCATCACAAAAGATATAATTGATCTCTCCTTCTTTACAATTCTCATTTAAAATTGTATTAGATATCCATTCTGAAATTATCGTTTCATTATCTAATTCAAAATCTGTTTCGTAGTTAAAACTAATCATCTAATCCTTCTGATATTACCTTAAACGACTTTGTTTTCTTATCATAACCGAAGTATCGCAACTCATCGTCTAAGAAAACTGTCGATGCATGTTTTACATTAGTATCTTCATCTAATTTGTCGATATATTTTTTCTTATCAATAAATTTATGAACTGTCTCGACGTTATCAATCTTTACATTTTCGTTATTAGTATTAATAACAATCTCAAAAAAATGACTTTCGGTTTTTGAATAATAAAAATCAAAATTAGGTTGTGCAGGACCAAAACCTTTAGGAACACTATTATTTATGTGTTGTTGCATCATTTGGTTATGAAACATTTGATTTTGCCACATCCAATGATGCCACCACCACCAATTATATTGGTATTGATAGGTTTCTTTATTGACATAATCAACACGCATTGCTAAATCACCTGACTTTGTTTTATTAACCGAAATTGTTGGTTCGTTGGCATATTTAGATGCTTTTTTTAAGAAGTGATCAATACCATCAAATTGTTTAGAGTTCTTAGAAATTTTAACGCTAGACAAATCTAAATTTGAGCTCTTTGTTGCGTCTAAATCATAAACCGAGACGTTACCTTCTTTTTTGTCCAATTGTAGTTTAAACAAGTTCTTACCATTGAAAAAAGATGTAGATTTCTTTGTCTTTTCACCAGACTGCGATTTAAAAACTGTGGATTCTATATATGATGAAATATCATCTTCTAAAGAAATTCTAGAGATCGTAGTGTGACTTGTTCTCTTGTTTTCTCTAGTAATGAAAACATCATCACCCTCTCCATATGCCCTAAATTCTTCAATAGATCCATTAGCAACAAATTCGTCTGTGTTTACAGCATCCAAGCTAGAGATATTAAGGTCTTTTAAAAAAACCTCATCGTCATCCGTTGTTTCTACATTAATTGTTTTTAGAGGATTCATACCATCAACAACAATGATTTTAAGGGTGTCCTTGTTTGAGAAAATTAAAGTGTTTTTATGATCCTTCCTTATAACGGTTTTAAAATCTTCGCCAGAGAAGGTTTCTAATGTTTTAGAAACTCCAGATGCTAAGTTGACATCTACTATAGTAAATTTATCTTTTCTATTTTCTTCAGAAGAAACAATTAATGATACTGTTTCATTGGTGTTATGAAATGAAACAATAGACGGTTCTGTCTTAAATACTATAGACTCTAACTTTTTTAAACTTCCGTCATTATTACTTACAGGAATAATTTCAAAATTCTCTTTCTCTTTGTTCTTGGCCACAATTAAATGAAAACTCTGATTTTTAGAAGTATTACCAGAAAATGTGGTTTCTACCTTAAAGTTTTTGCCTAAAGTAACTGAAGAATTATTATTGGGATTTCCTGTTATACAAAAAACTAACAGGAGAATTGTTAAAAATTTCATTTGTGTTATGTGTTATGAAAGCACTAGAAATAGTTGCTATTAGTCTTTAACCGTTTTAAAATACTCTTGAACTTTCTTTTTATAAACTTGCTGCAAAGGTAATGCTTGACGGTTTAAAATTTCAGTTGTGTTAAAATATTCTTTAGCCTTTGGGATTTGACTAGGAACAGTGTTATCGTAAGCCTTATTATTTGTTTCAGATTTACGTTTATTATCCTGTCCTTGCATAAATGTGGCGTTTTCTAATTTCAGAAGTTGATGTTGTAATTCCATCATTTTTTGAAGCGTTTGATTTGTAAACCCTTTATTAATAAGATCTAACTCAACCTCTTCCATATCTTTCAATAGTTTTTCACCTAAACCACCTATAATACCATCTTTTTCTAAACGCTTCTCTAACGCCTGACGCAATTGTTGTTGTCTTTGGTAAATCTCATATAATTCACCGTTTTGCATTTCATTCTCACCTTCACCTTCGCCTTCTCCTCCTTGACCTTCGCCTTCTCCTTTTTTCTCTCCATCTTTGCCGTCTTTACCGTCTTTTCCTCCTTTAGGTTTACCGTCTTTACCTTTCTCTCCCTCCTTTTCTCCTTCTTTTCCTTCTCCACTTTCACCACTCTCACCTTCTTTAGGCTTCTTTCCTTTTTCTCCTTTTTTCATACCTTCTTCCATCTTTTTATTAAGCTCCTCTTGGCTCATAATAATGTCTGGAAGTTGCTCTCCTTGTCCTTGCCCTTTACCCATGGATGGGTTCATCTCTTGATTCATATTATCAAGTACATCACTCAAGAAACTTGCTAATTCGTTAGTAGCTGTAATAGTATATTGCTGTGAAGAAACACCTTGATATAATTGATTTTCAGATAGCTGCCCTAAGGTTTTATCTATATTATAAAATACATCTGTAATTTGAGAATTAACACGCTCTGATATAGCAGGTTGCCTTAATGATAATGAGAATAAGCTGTCATCAATATGTTCAAAGTGCTCTCGTAAGTCATTTTGTTTTCTT
>CAJQOA010000112.1 GCA_905479815.1 uncultured Psychroserpens sp. | reverse complement strand
AAAAGGGTTCTATATTTGCACTCGCAATTGGGGAAACTCAATGAGACACTTTGGAGAGTTGGCAGAGTGGTCGAATGCGGCAGTCTTGAAAACTGTTGAGGGTCACACCTCCAGGGGTTCGAATCCCTTACTCTCCGCTTAAAGCCTTGTAATCTTTTGATTTACAAGGCTTTTATTTTTTAGTTAAAAAATTGGTTATCAGTTCTACTTATTTCAACCTTCTATAATCAACTTTTATTCTATAGCCTGTTTAACACTACCACACTTTAACATCGCATCACCAAAGTAAGGATTCAATACTTTTTCTTCTCTACTTAACCAATAGGCACCATTATTATTATCTGCCATAGGGCAGAATTGACTGTACACCTTTTCATTGATTCCAAAGATTTCAATCGCATCAGTTAAATTTGTTGATAAATTCTTAAAATAGCTTCTTTGTGTTTCTATATCTGCTACTTCTGAAATTGAACTAACTGAAGATTTAATTTCTTTTTCAAAAGACATCCAATTCATATGTGCCTTTTCATCTTTTAGCAGTTTCATATCGACTTTATTTAAACTTTTTAAAGTGTTTTTAGCTTCTGCAATTACATTATCTCCATCATCATTAACCAATGCATTTTTCAGTTCAATATAGCTATTGAAAACAACCTTTAACTGTTGTTGAAATTTGACTGACACTATAAGTCGCTCATTTTTTGAGTTACTTAACATTTCCATTCCAAGATGACCTTCGTGTCCAGTGATTGTTTTTCCTCCATCTTTATTCATCATAGATTTTTTACCTTGTAATTGTGCTGATGCATCAACGGTAAACGTTCCATTTGTCACAATTTCATCTCCACTTTTAAGTCCATCAATAACTTCATATAGTTCTCCTAATTGTTTCCCTATTGTGATTTCTTTCATTTCAAAAATAGGTTCATCTGGATTTGTCTTTAAATAAACCACAGAACGTTCCCCTGTCCACAATATTCCTGAAGCAGGAATCATTAAACGTTGCTCTTTTTTAGACATTGTATTTTCAATATTACCTTCGACAAACATTCCTGTTTTGAGCTCCCGATTTTTATTATTTAAGACTACTCGAAGCTTAACTGTTCTTGTTGCTGAATTAAATGTAGGGTCAATAAAATCTATTGTCGTCTTTAATTCTTTATTTGGATTAGCATTTGTTGCAACTGTAATATCTTGTCCTTTTTTAAATAACTCAATTTGATTTTCATAAACATCAAATAACGCCCAAACCGTATTTAAGTTTGTGATTTTTAACAAGGCTTGTCCTTGTTTCACATAATCACCTTGTTCAACTAATTTTTCTGAAACAGTTCCTGAAACGGTTGCATATATAGGGAAATTTTGTTTCACTTTTCCTGATGCTACAATTTGATCGATTTGGCTTTCAGAAATTTCCCAAAGTTTTAATTTATTACGCACAGCTTTATACAATGCTGGTTGTGATTCTTTCATTGTAGAAGCTGTAATTAACTCTTGTTGTGCCGAAAATAATTCGGGTGAATAAATAGTTGCTAATAATTGCCCTTTCCTTATTTCTTCTCCTGTTGAATTGACATTTAATCGTTCTATCCTACCTGAGAAATAACTCGCTTGTACCACATTAGCTTCTTCATTTTCTACAATCTTTCCTGATAACATAATAGTAGCATCTTTGCTTGTGCTATTACCAACAATAGACGTTTGTATGTTAGCCAAAGCCATTGCATTTTTAGTAAGCTTAAATTCGTTGACATTTAACCCTTCAGCACTTGTTTCGGCAGGAATTAAATCCATACCGCAAATAGGACAATCACCAGCTTCTGGTTGCATAATTTGTGGATGCATTGAGCATGTCCACATTTGGTTAGTCTCAGCTGTTTCAGAATGATCATGCCCTGTTTCTTCATTTGATGAACCACTAAATAACATCCATCCTAAAAGCAAACCAATTGCTAATAATCCGATATAAATTATATATTTTTTCATGTCTTTATTTTTTTAAACGCTTAGTCACTTTTTTAGCAGATGGTGAAGATGTAAACCATAATAAGAAACCACTTAATACAGTAATTAAACCTAATAAGGAAAATGCTCTTAAAACTATGGTGTTAAAATTGTCTCGCCCTTCATAATCCATTGTATGTGTCATCCATAAAAAATCAAACCAACGCCAACTGCGATGCCTAACGGTTTGAAATTTCCCATCATTAATAGACACATAGGCTTTGAGGGCTTCATCAGATTTATAAGAAATCACATAAGCAGGTAGTAGTTTCTCTCTATATTCGTGATGCTTTCCTGTTTCATTAATCTGCTCAATAGATTCTACTTCTAAACCGCTTTTCATATTGAGTTTTGCAATATACAAAGCTTCTTTTTTTGTGATATTAGTTTTTAATGTACCATCGATAGCATTGTATAATTGTGCTTTGTTAATCCAATAGTATGGTGAATTATTAATGTCTCTCAATTCGATAGTACTTATACCCTCTGAGATACTAAGCTGCGATGGACTAATGAGGTCGTTAAATGCTTTAGGTTGATATTCCATGTTTTTAAAATGGTCTCCATGAATATCATCAATATCTGTCCAACTAAAATACAAACCACTAATCGTCCAAAAGAGGAATTGAATCCCTAAGAACAAACCTAAGTAACGATGCGTTTTCCTAATTTTTAATGCTGTATGTCTATTTATCATTTTACTGATTTATTTTGAATGGAAAAGTAATTGTAACTTTTTCCCAAGCAAGAGAAATAGTACCCTCTGTTTCACTGGTCTTATTTATTTTATACTCTAAATGCTCTATAATTTCATCTGAAATACTTGGTGTCACTTTAAATCGTATCACATCATCCTTTTCATCATACTCATCTTTTCCGTGTTGCTCCCAATTTTTATTAATCATTATAGTCCAATCCTCTTTTGATGGAATTGTAAAAAAGCCATACTTCCCTTTAGGAAGAACTTTATCATCAATGATTAAATCCTTATTAGTTTCTATCCAAGTAGCATTATGTGCTCCTGCTTGCCAAACATTATCATAACCAACTAATCCACCAAAAATGATTCGTCCTCTAACGCCTGGCGAAGAATAATCAATATGAATATGAGCATCTCCAATCATTTCCATTGTAGATGTATGTGGGCTTAATACTTTCTTTTTTGGTGCTTCTTCTTTTTTAGGTGTTGTAACATGATTATCATGTTCGCTTTTTTCTGTTTGCTTGGTTTCATTTTTACAACTCAAAACTGCAACTACTAACACAAGTACTATTATTAAATTCTTCATAATTATATTATTAATTTCAAAAAGATTATTAACTCAAATAAAATGTAGCAACATCGTGTAAATGTTGCTACATTCTTTATTAATTAATGTTCATGACCGTTTGCGTTATGGTCTTCATTTTCCACATAAGCCATTCCACATTTTGGACATTCTCCTTCTGCATCGCTTCCGCTTCCTTCACAATGCATAGGACATACATAAGCAGAATCGTGTTCTTTGTTTTCTACCTGTTCAGTTTTAGTAGTTACTTCATCTTTTTTAGCATCTTTACATGATACTACCGTAAACATTAATCCTAATACTAAGACTCCTAAAATTGTTTTTACTGTTTTACTCATGATATTTGATTTTTTGTTTTTGAATTCGTGATTTTTTTTCGAAAAGTTCATTTTGAATTGGTTTTTATAGTTAATAATTAAGTGAATTTTAATTTGTTAAATAGTTAATAATTGTCGTCTGCAAATAGTAGACTTTAATCGATTCGATTTGATTGATTTGAAATTTCAATTGTAATTCTTGAATATCAAGTACATCATTAAAATCTATCGTTCCAGTTTCGTAGCTTTTTACTAAAATGGTTTCGGCATCTTTTGCTTGTTTTAAATTCTTTACTTGTGTTTGATAGCTTATCATTGCCGAATTACTCTTTTTAACAGCTTTGTCAAGCAAAGTTTCTAATCGGTTTAGTCTGTCTTGCTTTTGAGCATTTATCTCATGTTGTTGTAATTTGTTTTGTTTTGTTTTTGATTTGTATGCATTATTAAAAATAGGAATTGACACACTGACCATTGGCATAACAATATCTTTTCCATTATCGCTAAAATTCATATTTGGTCTTTCTGAAACAGCTATGTAATCTAATCCAAATCCTAACATTGGATTGCTTTCCTTTTGATTTAAAAGTTCAGATTTTTCGACCGATTCGTAGAGTTTATTATATTTCAATAATTCAGGATGCAATGCCAAATTTTCTGAATTGATTAGTGCGTTTTCAGAAGGCATTGTTAATTCACTATCAATAGAAATCTCAATATCTTTTTCTCTATTTAATAATTTATTCAGTACCGTTTGTTCCCCTAAATAATCTTGTTCTAAAACCTGTTTGAGTTGCTCTAATTCATTTTGTCGCATTTGTAATCGCAATACATCTACTGCTGATGCTTTTCCAACTTCTACAGAGGTTAATGCTAATTCTTCATAGGTTTTAAGTAACACTATGTTTTCATCTAAAACTGCCTGTTTACCTTTTAGAGCATACAAATTATAGTAGGATTGCGATATAGATACCACCAATTTTCGTTTTGCAATAGCAACATCTTCATAAACGGCATCTGCTAAAGAATTTTTATAGTTCTCTCTTGCTGTTATTGATCCAAATGAAGGCAACATTTGTTGAGCAGAAATTTTAAAACGTTGCGCACCTGTGCGTGTTTCAGGTTCACTTACAAAATAACCAACACCTATTTGAGTATTAGGAAGCGTATTCACTTCGTTTACTTTTTCTTTTGCAACTTGATACTTTAATTCAAACACTTGAATTTCAGGGTTATTTGTTAGCCCATTTTCAATAAGTGTTTCTAATTGCTGAGCATTAGAAAAAGTAAATGACAAAAGGCAAACCATTATTAAAATTATTCTTTTCATTTTACAGTTCTTTTAAGTTGAAATTCTTGTTTCCAGCTGTACAATACTGGAACAACAAATAAGGTTATTAAAGCGATTAACATGCCGCCAAAACTTGGTATAGCCATAGGAATCATTATATCACTTCCTCTACCAGTTGAAGTTAGTACAGGCAGTAATGCTAAAATGGTTGTAGCTGTTGTCATCAAACAAGGACGAATACGTTTTTCTCCTGCTTCAACAATTGATGCTCTAATTTCTTTCCTGTTTTCTGGAGTGTTTCTTTCGAATGTTTGTTTTAAATAGGTTGCCATTACCACACCATCATCAGTTGCAATCCCAAATAATGCAATAAATCCAACCCAAACGGCAACACTTAAATTAATTGGGTGCATTTGGAATAAGTCTCTCATATTTTCTCCAAAAAAATTGAAGTTTAAAAACCAATCTTGTCCATATAGCCATATCATTATAAATCCACCAGCAAATGCTACTGCAATTCCAGTAAATACCATAAGAGATGTAGCTACAGAACGGAATTGAAAATACAGAATCAGAAAAATAATTGCTAAAGCTAAAGGCACAACAACTGATAAGGTTTCTTCTGCTCTTAATTGATTTTCATACGTTCCTGTGAACTTGTAATTGAT
>CAJQOA010000111.1 GCA_905479815.1 uncultured Psychroserpens sp. | reverse complement strand
CTTAGGTGCTTTAGGGCTTGGAAAGTATATTAGATATATTCCATATCCTGTAGTTTCTGGATTTATGACTGCCATTGGCGTCATTATATTACTGACTCAAATTTTGCCTTCAATTGGGTATTACCCTAAAGAAGACGTAGCATTTGTGGAAACATTTAAACCTCAAGCGGAAGAAGTTATCCTAGAAAACATATTGAAAGAAGAGGCAGGTGAAGGTATCTTGGTTCTTGAAAACTTTAAAGAAACGATCTCAAGAGCTCAGAAAATTTCACCAGAACAGATTTTAAATGAGTCTGAAACCATGGCTGAAAAAGTGGGTAAAAGCACCTTAGGTGTCATAAGAATATTGCCTAGAGCTCTAAAAAATATAAAATGGTTAGAACTTGCTTTAGCGCTTTCTACGATTTTTATTGTCTTTGGGTTTAAGCGAATCACTAAAAAAGTACCGAGCACTTTAGTCGCCTTGATTGTTGTGTCTGGAGTAGCATATGGCTTTAACTTAGGTTATAGGCCAATTTCTGAAATACCTGGAGGTATTCCAATTCCAAGATTAGAAATGTTTACTAGTTTTAGTCTTGGAGGTATTACACCATATATTTTTACAGCATTAACACTAGCGCTTTTAGGAGCTATTGATTCTTTATTAACGAGTGTAGTTGCAGATAATATGACGAAGACCAAACACAAGCCTAATAAGGAATTAGTTGGTCAAGGTATAGGAAATAGTATTGCAGCTATATTTGGAGGTATTCCTGGAGCTGGAGCAACTATTAGAACAGTGGTTAATATTAATGCTGGAGGAAAAACGAAGTTATCAGGTATGATTGCTGGTGTAATGCTACTATTAATTATGTTAGCATTAAGCGATGTCGCTTCTAAAATTCCTGCAGCAGTTTTAGCTGGAATTTTGATCACAGTTGGTATTGGAGTTATGGATTATAAAGGCTTAAAGGCTATACCAAGTTTACCAAGAGATATTAAATTTGGTCCTATTAAATTTAGTTCTGAAGTGGTTATTATGCTAGTTGTATTATTGCTTTCAACATTTTGGGACTTAATATATGCAGTAGGTATTGGCTTAGTGATTGCTTCTTTAATGTTCATGAAAAAAATTGGAGATCTTACAGCAGAGCGATCTGATGTAAAGCCATTAAAAGAAGAATCTTGGGATGACGAAGCAGATTTTCCGCAGAAATTGCAAGAAGAAGTATTCATAAAGCACTTAAAAGGACCGCTGTTTTTTGGATCTACATCAGATTTTCAAAATCTCACATTGCAAATACCAGAAACAGCATCCATAGTTATATTAAGATTGGGTAGGATGCAATATATGGATCAATCTGGTTTGTATGCGATGGAAGATATGCTTCAAGAATTAAAAACTAAAGACGTAGATGTGTTGTTTGTAAACTTATTGAAGCAACCTAGATACATGATGGAACGTATTGATATTATTCCAGATTTTATTTCAGAAGAACACATCTTCAAATCATTCAAAGACTGCTTGTCTTGGATTAAATTAAATGTAAAAGATAAATATTAAAACATCAAAAAAATGAAAAATACAGCAATAACAAAAGACGTACAAGTTGCAATGACACCAAATAATGTGTTGCAAGATTTATTAGAAGGAAATAACCGTTTTGTAGGCGGAAATTCTCAAACTACAGATAATTCTGCTTTAGTTAATCAAACTACAGGTGGACAATTCCCAAAGGCAGTTGTTTTATCATGTATAGATTCTCGTGTACCAGTAGAAACTGTTTTAGACCAAGCTATCGGAGATATATTTGTTGCTAGAGTCGCAGGGAATTTTGAAAACGTAGATATACTAGGTAGTTTAGAATATTCATGTAATGTTGCCGGAAGTAAGTTAATACTTGTCTTAGGACACGAAAGTTGTGGCGCAGTTAAAGCAGCATGTGATGGTGTTGAATTAGGAAATATCACAGCAATGTTAGATAATATTATGCCAGCTGTTAGAAAATCTGCAGATGAAGTTGAAGGTGAAGCTAATTCATCAAACAAAGCTTTTGTCGCTAAAACTGTTGAAAATAATGTGAGATTAACAATTGAGCGTATTCGTGAAAAAAGCCAGATTCTAACAGAAATGGAAGATAATGGAGAGATACAAATCGTTGGTGGTGTTTATAGCTTACACACAGGAAAAGTGGAGATGCTATAAAAGTATTTTTAGAATATAATTAAAACTGTCTATGAAAATAGGCGGTTTTTTTATGCTTCAGAGTCCGTATTAGAGTTATCATCAGAGTCCTCTTTGCCCTTGTTTAAAATACTAGGAAAGATCAAAGGCGCTAAACCTTTAACCGGTTTGTAAAGAATAGAATCTTCCAAATCCTCTTTGTCTGCAAAAGGAATTGTATTATTCATATTGTCAAAAACAATGAGAAGAATACTTAATATTAATCCAATTTTAAGTGCGCCAAAAACACCACCTAAGAGTTTATTTAAAATCCCAAGAGCAGCAAAATCTGCAAGTTTGGTAAGTGCTTTTCCAGCAAGAGCAATAATTAAAACAATGATGACAAAGGTGACAGCAAAGGCAACAATATTAATATACTTTTCTTCCCAATCGAGTCTACTGTCTAAAAATTCTGCAGCAAAATTGCTAAAGTGAATAGCACCATAAATACCAGCGACAAGAGCGCCTAATGAAGCAACTTCAACAAAAAGCCCTTTCATAACGCCTCGTATGAGTCCAAAAAGTAATAAAGCTCCTAATATAATATCAATGATTGCCATAGTAATTGTTAGTTTTAACAAACGTACATAATTTTTCTCATTTTAAAATAATAACGCTTTTTGTGATGGTATAGTTTGTTAACTTTGTAATCTTAATTAATTAAAAATAATTTTCGCATTCGCGGAAAGTTGACTATGGCAAGAGATGAGCAATTAAAACAGCGTTGGGATTTAGTGGTAGAAAAGCTTTCAGCAACATTTGCTGATGGTGATACATTAGACTTAGATGGTATAATTTATTTAATTGGAGTTCAAGAATTGGGTCAATTAGATAGAAAATTTAAAAAAGACCACAAGCTAGATTTGATGCATATTGCTATCTGCAAATTACTCACACCTTATGGTTATTACGAATTTGATTATGCAGACGAAGAAGGTTGGCCTCATTATAAAGTAAAAGAAGAGTTACCACCACTAAAAGCAGGAGAGCAAAGTGTATTAATGAAAGACGCTATTGTTAACTATTTTTTAGAAACAGATTTTATTACCTGAAACTAATGCATGTTTCAAAATAAATTTTCAGGAGATTTATTAATGATATTGTTTTATATGTATAAACCCAAAAAATATAAAATGAGAACAAATCAGAAAATCAAAAAATCACTTTTATTATGTATAATCGCACTAACAGCAATGGCTTGCCCTAGTGACGATGATAGTGGAGTGCTAAGTCAAGATCAATTTGTAGACACTTGGAAATATTTTAAGTACTTAGAGAATGGTGTTGAAGTGCAATTAGAAGCGTGTGAAGATGATGATTTAATTACTGTTGATGCTAACGGAACTTTAACTATTGAGTTTTTTCAAGAGATTAATGGCGAATGTGTTTCTGAAGGTATTGAAAATGGTACATGGAGTAACGAGGGGAATGGTAATTATTTGCTTGAGTTAAATGGTGAAGCTGTAACATCACCAATTGTTTTTGAAAGCAACACCTTCTATACCGAATTTGTTGATGACAATGGAACACCTGATGATACTTCAGATGATATAGTTGAAAGAGACGTATATATTAGACAATAAGAAAATCAAATAAAAAAGACAATCAAACTCCTTAGGTAATAAGGAGTTTTTTTATGGAAATTCATTAAATTTGCCCTTCATTTTAAGGTATCATGATAGACAAGATAAAAGAACTTATAGCAGAAGCCGAAGCATTTAAAGCACAATCTAAAGAAGAGGTTGAGGCATTCCGTATAAAATATTTAGGTAAAAAAGGATTACTTAATGACTATTTTTCTGAGTTTAAAAATGTAGCAAACGAGCAAAAAAAAGAGTTTGGTCAAACCATTAACAAACTTAAGCAAACTGCAGAGGATAAAGTTAATGCCTTAAAAGAAGAGCTAGATAGTAAAGAAGAAACTAAGGGAGTTTATGGCGATTTGTCTCGCCCTGGAGAACCTGTTGAGATTGGTGCTCGCCATCCCATTTCTTTAGTAAAAAATCAAATTATAGATATCTTTTCCCGTATTGGGTTTAACGTAAGTGAAGGTCCAGAGATAGAAGATGATTGGCATAACTTTACAGCATTAAATTTGCCAGAATACCATCCTGCTCGTGATATGCAGGATACGTTTTTTATTCAAACAGATCCAGAAGATATATTATTGCGTACACATACAAGTTCTGTACAAGTGCGTTATATGGAAAACAACAAACCACCAATACGTACAATCTCTCCAGGACGTGTGTTTCGTAATGAAGCTATATCTGCTCGTTCACATTGTTTCTTTCATCAAGTTGAAGGGTTGTACATTGATAAAGATGTGAGTTTTGCAGATTTAAAACAAACATTACAATACTTCACAACAGAAATGTTTGGGAAGTCAAAAATTAGATTGCGTCCATCCTATTTTCCGTTTACTGAGCCTAGTGCAGAAATTGATGTGTATTGGGGATTAGAGACAGAAACCGATTATAAAATAACTAAAGGAACAGGTTGGTTAGAAATTGGTGGATGTGGTATGGTAGATCCTAATGTATTAGAAAATTGTAAAATTGATCCTACTGAGTATTCTGGATTTGCTTTTGGTGTTGGTATAGATCGCATAGCTATGCTACTGCATCAAATTGGTGACATTAGATTATTGAGTGAAAATGATGTTCGGTTTTTAGAGCAGTTTAAGAGTGCCCTTTAATTTAATTTTTTTGAGCTTATGATTTCGGTCTTATTAAACTCATCAAGATCAATAACATAAACATTTGACGATGCTGCAGTAGTATGACTACTTTCAGTAAAACCACCAACGATATATAATTTGTTTTTGTAGTAATGTAATTTTGAGTTTTTAAGCTTTAAATTAATGTCATATTCTACTAAAGTTTTAACGTTCGTATCATATTTTATCAATTTCTCGTCATTAAATATATAAATGAGATGCTCATGAGTTGTTAGACCAGGTTGCGGCATCTCATCAAACAAATCACCTTCTTTTGTCCAAGTTCCAGTGGTAATATTATAAGACTCAATCGTTTTTAGTTTGTTTCCGTTATTACCACCAATTAGATATATTTTATTGTCTATAATGACACCTTGAGTTTCTTTTGGTGATGTCATTTTTGCGAGTTCATACCATAGTCCTGAGGTTATATTGTAAATGTGTGATGCATCGGTATATGTTTTTTCTCCATCTCTCTTTAGTGCAGTTGATCCGCCCATAACTATAATATTATCTTGATAAGTAAATGAAGCAAAGTTTATGCTTTGATGTGGATTGGTGTGATCAATTGTAATTTCTTTTGAAGCGACATTAAAAACTTCGATTTTATCATCTAAATATTC
>CAJQOA010000110.1 GCA_905479815.1 uncultured Psychroserpens sp. | reverse complement strand
CTAAGTTTTGAAGAATCTCATCTTCTTTACTGGTTAAATCAAATTGTGCAAATCCATCGGCTGATAAATCATCACAAACTTCTAAAGCTGTTGGTGATGCACCTAATTGTGGCGTTGGATTGACTATTAATATAAGTTCTAATGTTGTTGCACAATCTATAACAACTGATGCATTGTCTACACGCACATAAATCGTTTGCATGTTTTCTACAATATTATTATAAGGGCTTGTTAATGGGTTCACATCATTATTGGCATCTGCCATGGTCTCATGATAACTTACTGATAAACTTACATCACCTCCAGTGATTCCGTTATCTAAATCGGTTAAAATAAACACCCCAAAACCATCACTGTCTGGATCACAATATTCTAATGGTGGCGGTGGATTTGCTACTACGGGTTCTGTTCCTGAAATATCCCAAATACAAGTAATATCATTAAAAGTTGCGATTTCCCAACATTCCAACCCTGTTGGCTCCAAAGGTTGTGTTCCTGTAACATCCCATGAACATGATGTCGTATTAAATGTTGTTGTTTCCCAACATTCTGTTGTTGGTTCGGTTGGCTGTGTTCCTGTGATATCCCAAATACAAGTCATTGTATTAAAACTAGTTATCTCCCAACACTCTAATCCTGTTGGCTCCAAAGGTTGTGTTCCTGTAACTTCCCAATCACATATTGTAATATTAAATATTGCTATTTCCCAACATTCTATTGTAGGTTGAGTTGGTTGTGTTCCTGTAACATCCCAAACACAAGTTGTTGTATTAAATACAGTTACCTCCCAGCACTCTAACCCTGAAGGCTCCAAAGGTTGTGTTCCTGTAACATCCCATGAGCATGATGTCGTATTAAATGTTGCTGTTTCCCAACATTCTGTTATTGGTTCGGTTGGTTGTGTTCCTGTGATATCCCAACTGCAAGTCACTGTATTAAAACTGGTTGACTCCCAACACTCTAGACCTGTAGGTTGTGTAGGCTGTGTACCTGTAACTTCCCAATCACAAGTGGCATCATTAATTGTTGCTGTTTCCCAACATTCTATAGTAGGTTGTGTGGGTGCTTGAGTAATAATAATTTCAAAAACATTTGAAAACGTATTACAATCGTTATTGTTCAAATTAGAAGCAAATTCTGCTACTTTAGCTCTATAATAAGTGGTTGTGGTAACACCAGAGACAGCTAGAGTTTCGTTTGTTTCGCCTGGGATATCCGTCCAAGACATATTATCAAAACTTTCTTGCCATTGATAGAAGTGACTACTAAATACGACGTTATCAGGTATTGCTGTTAATATTGTATTGTAAGGTGTAGAACTGCTACATAAAGCAACACTATCATTAGAATCGCTATCTGCTATTTCAATAAAATCACCACAACTTTTAAAAGTAATATCATCTATAGCTAAATCATTACCGCAACCACCAACACCATTATTTATCATTTTTAATATAACAGATGTTTGACTTGCTATGGTTTGAAAAACTAGCGCATATTGGTCCCAAATAGGTGAAAATGTACTACCTATATTTCCAGTATTTCCCGATGCTAATAAATTTGTATCTGTATTATCCCAAATTTCAAATCTTACATTAACTGGAATTGCTCCAGCTCCACAAAACCCATTCGCTGGTGTTAAATTTACAATCCAAGACGAAAACTCGTAAGATGTGTTTTCGCATAAACCACTAACAGTTGTTCTATAAAACTCTCCTGCAGCAGAAGCAGAATTAACTACAAGCATTCTCCCATTAGTATCGTCTGGTGTGTGATCTTGTACACTGAACCAATCAAAGTAATTGGTATTACTAGATACAGTATATCGTCCATCTATTGGCTCTCCTCCATTGGCATACGTATAGGTCGTCGTTCCTGCAGGTAATGATGTATCTGTAAGTCCAGTTCCAAAGTCTTCAACAAAAATGGGATCCCCAGAATTCCCTTGGCAAAACCCAAGTTGAGCATATCCAATTTCCGAAGAGAAAAAAATGCTAAAAATTATGATTACATTGGGAATATTAAAATAGTTTCTCACGTATATATTATTAAACAATTAGTTTTGAATCACTAACTATTAAAACTAAAGTAAATGTAATATATGATTATATTTATGTTAATAATCATCAAAAAATCAACTACAACGTTTTCGTTAAGCTTATGTATAGGTTAATTAAGTATATAAAGAAGAATAAAAAGAAATCAATAGTGTTTTTTATTCTTTTAACATGGTATTTATTTTGTTTGCCGAGTGATTTATTCAAAGACCCAACTGCTACTGTAATCACTAGCCAAAACAATGAATTACTAGGAGCACAAATTGCTTCTGATGGACAATGGCGTTTTCCACATAATGATAGTATTCCTGATAAATTTGAAATCTGTATTGTACAGTTTGAAGATGAGTACTTTTATAAGCATCCTGGTTTTAATCCCATTTCAATTTTTAAAGCACTTAAAGACAATGTAAGCTCAGGAGAAGTAAAGCGTGGCGGAAGTACACTAACGCAACAAGTGATTAGATTATCAAGAAAAGGACAAGCGAGAACGTATCTAGAAAAAGTAAAGGAAATCATTTTAGCCACACGATTAGAAGTAAGAGATTCTAAACAAGAGATTTTAGCATATTACAGTAGTAACGCGCCTTTTGGAGGTAACGTTGTTGGTTTAGATGCTGCTTCTTGGCGTTATTTTAATAGAGACGCACATCAATTGTCTTGGGCAGAAAGTGCAACCTTAGCCGTTTTACCAAATGCGCCAAGCCTCATTTATCCTGGTAAAAACCAAGAACGTTTGTTACAAAAGCGTGATCGATTACTAAAAAAACTCTTAGAAAATAAGATTATAGATTCATTAACTTACAATTTATCAATTGCTGAAAGTTTACCTCAAAAACCATATGCTTTACCTCAAATTGCTCCTCATTTACTTCAAAAAATAGCGAGAACAAATCGTGGTGAACGTACTCAAACAACTATTGATAGCAAACTTCAAGAACGTGTCAATTACATTGTAAAAAACCAATACAATATCTTAAAACAAAATGAGATTTATAATGCTTCTGTTTTAGTTTTAGACGTTCGTACTAGAAAAGTTCTCGCCTATGTTGGCAATACACCAACAGACAGAGCGCATCAAAAAGATGTTGATATCATAGACAAACCAAGAAGTACTGGAAGTGTTTTAAAACCGTTTTTATATACAGCCATGCTTGATGCTGGAGATTTATTACCAAATACATTAGTGACAGATGTACCAAGTCAATTTGGGAGTTACAATCCAGAGAATTTTAATAAAGAATATGATGGCGTTGTGCCAGCAAGTCGTGCTTTATCACGTTCATTAAACGTTCCTGCTGTAAGAATGCTTCAAGATTTTGGATTGGATCGTTTTCATCAATATTTAAAGCAATTACAGCTCAAGGATTTAAAATACAATGCCAATCATTATGGATTATCACTCATTCTTGGAGGCGCAGAGAGTAATCTTTGGGATTTATGCAAGAGTTATGCATCACTATCCTCAACTCTAAATCATTTTTCTGAAACGTCCAGTGAGTATTACACTAATGAGTTTGTAGAGCCTACTTTTCTTGCTTCGGAAACGATAAACTTTGGAGATAAGTCTACTGAAAAAACACTTTTTGATGCGGCATCTATTTACCTCACTTATGAAAGTTTAAAGAAAGTGAATAGGCCTCAAGGTAATGAAAGTTGGGAGTTTTTTGATGACTCAAAACAAATAGCATGGAAAACAGGAACCAGCTTTGGGTTTAGAGATGCTTGGGCAATTGGTACAACAAAAGATTATGTGGTTGGTGTATGGGTTGGCAATGCCGATGGTGAAGGTCGCCCAGGTTTAGTTGGTGTACAAACTGCAGCGCCAATTTTATTTGATGTCTTTGATGTTTTACCAAATAGCGACTGGTTTAGTAAACCGTATGACGAAATGCAAGAGATCACAATTTGTTCTAAAAGTGGACATCGTGCATCAACAAATTGCGATATTACTGAGCAAAATTATGTTCAAAATAGCGGATTAAAAACAGAGCCATGTCCATACCATATTCTAGCTCATGTTGATGCTACAGAAACATATCAAGTGAATTCATCTTGTGAGAATTTGAGTAATATAAAACATAAGTCATGGTTTGTATTACCGCCTTTAAAGGCTCATTATTATAAGTCTAAAAACCCTTTTTATAAGCCATTGCCGAAACTGCGTTTGGATTGTACGGGAGAGAATCTAGTCTCAATGGATTTTATTTACCCTAAACGAAATAACACTATTTTCCTTCCAAAGGATTTTAATGGTGAAACCAATGAGCTCATTTTAAAAATAGCGCATTCTAAACCAGAATCTAGCGTGTATTGGTATCTTGATGAAACCTATGTTGGTACAACAAAAGATATTCATGAACTGGCAATTCTTCCGAAGAAAGGAAAACACATATTAACCGTCGTTGACGAATTTGGAAATGAAGTGAGGCGACGAATTTCAATTTCAGAATAAAATATCGTTTAAATTAGTACCTTTGCCTTCATAATTTTAAAACCACAAACGATGTACGATGTTGTTAAAATGATTCACTCTTATTGGGCTTATCTCGTATTTATAATGCTTGTTGTAGCAACTTTTAATGCGTTAATTAAGTTTTTTGGAGATAAAGAATTTCATGCCGTAGATTTTAGAATTTCTCTTTTTACATTGATAGTAACACATATTCAGTTACTTATAGGAATTGTACTTTTCTTTACTTCAGATTATTTGTCACTTATTAGCGATATGGGAATGGGAGAGGTTATGAAAAATAGTGCATTACGATCAAATATTATTGAGCATCCATTTGCAATGATAGTTGCTGTTGTCTTTATTACAATGGGGTACTCTAAACACAAGAAAAAACTAACCTCAAAGCCAAAATTTAAAATGTTGGCTATTTTCTATACACTAGCATTAATATTAGTATTGGCTAAAATCCCTTGGAATGTCTGGTTCTAACATTTAAAAAATAAAAAAAGCGCTATTAAATTAATAGCGCTTTTTTTATTTTTTAAATGTTTTGTTTAGTCTTCTACTTCTCTAATTAAGTATACATAAACAGGGAAATGATCACTAAAACCATTTGTAAAACCTCCATCTGCAAAGCTTCTAAACGGATACCCTTTATAACGTCCTCTTTTATTCGTTAAATATTGTTTATTGTAAATTCCTGCTTTATAAAATCTAAATGATGAGTAATCATCTTTTTTAATAACTTCTTTAGTAAACATAATTTGATCAAACAAACTCCAAGCATCTCTATATGCTGTTGTTCCATATCCACTCTTTTTAAACATATTCTCATAAGGGTTATAAATACCTTTTAAGTCAACATCCTCTTTTTCACTTTTAGCGTTTAAAACAGTTTTTACACTTTCGTTTGTTGGATCATCATTTAAATCTCCCATTATAAAAATCTTTGCATAAGGGTCTTTAGCTTGTAAAGAATCTTTAAGGTGTTTGCTCACTTTAGCTGCAGCAACACGCTTTGGTCTACTACGTGCTTCTCCTCCACTTCTTGAAGGCCAGTGATTAACAATGACATGAATAAGGTCACCATCTAATTCACCACTTACTAATAGTTGATTTCTTGTTTGCTTGCGTTCTCTTGTTTTATCATCATATATTTTAACTTCATAAGACCCATGACTTATAGGTTTAAATAGTTTTTTTTGATAAAGTAAAGCAACATCGATGCCTCTTACATCTGGAGATTCATAGTGTATAATCCCATAATCTTTTGAAAGTAAAAGAGGATCATTAACCACATCTACCAATACTTGTCTGTTTTCGACTTCACAAACACCAAGAATAGCTGGCGTATTACCTGTGACATCTGCACCAATATCGGCAATAACGCGTGCCATATTTTTTACTTTCTTCACATAGACTTCTTCTCTGTTAGCCTTCATTTCCATGATTGGGCTTCTCTCATCAAACTTAGTCGTATCATTGATTGTATCAAATAAATTTTCTAAATTGTAGAATGCTACTGTATGAATTTTAAAGCGTTTTTCTTTCTTCTCATCTTGTGAAAAGCCATTAAATGTTATTAGGAAACAAATTATAGCTAAAGAAAAATGTAGTGGTCTCATAGTATATGTATTATATTATCTTTTAAGATATAAGCAAATCTTAAGCCAAAAGTATGTATTTATTATAAATAATGTAAATTTGCTAGCTTTTAAATATTAATATTTAGCTAAGCAGGATCTATTAATCATTAAAATAAGGTATGAAGAAAAGTTTTTTTATTTTATTATTCGGAATTTTCTCCGTGCTCACATCATTTGCACAAGATACTATCGTTAAAGGTAGTGTGCTAGATGCGATTACAGGCGAACCTATTCCTGATGTAACTATTACAATTGAAGAAACCAGTCAAATTGTAAAAACAGATGCCAAAGGTGAATTTCGATTTCCCGGAATTGTTCCTTTAGGTGAACAGGTTTTAAAAATTGAGAAAACAGGTTATGTAACCAAGCGTTATCCAATTGTTGTAAACGAAGGTAAAACCGTAGACATTAGCGGTATGACACTTGATTATGATTCAAGTGATAAGAAAGATCTATTTGTTATTTCGATTTCTGATGATAATCTAAATAGTGAAGATGATGGTTTAACAGATAATCTCTCGGGCTTATTACAAGCCTCAAAAGATCAATTTTTAAGAGCTGCAGCATTTGATTTTAGTGCTACATTTTTTAGACCTAGAGGTTTAGATAATGCTAATGGTAAAGTACTTATCAATGGTGTAGAAATGAACAAGCAATTTAATGGACGACCACAATGGGGAAATTGGGGTGGAGTCAACGATTTACAACGTAATCAAGAATTTTCTATAGGTATGTCTGCAAATGATTATACGTTTAGTGATTTAGCTGGTACTAATAATATTACCATGCGAGCTTCAAAATACAGAGAAGGAGGACGAATATCTTATGCAAATGCTAATAGAAGTTATACTGATCGAGTTATGGCTAGCTACAGTTCTGGTCTTTTAAAAGGAGGCTGGTCTTATTCTGTTTTAGCATCGCGTCGTTCTGGAGACGAAGGGTTTGTTGATGGCACATTATATGATTCAAATTCATTTTTAGCTATTGTTGAAAAGCAAATTAACGAAAAACATAGTATCAACTTTACAGGTATATATGCTCAAAACAGACGAGGTAGATCTACAGCTATTACACAAGAAGTTCACGATCTTAAAGGAAGAGAGTACAATCCGTTTTGGGGTGTTCAAAATGGTGACATTAGAAACTCAAGAATTAGAGAAATTAATGAACCTATTTTAATGTTAAACCATTTTTGGGATATCTCACCAAAAGTAAAATTGAACACCAATGTTGCTTACCAGTTTGGAGAAATTGCCAATACAAGAATAGACAATAATGGCTCACGCCTGGATGCTATTAATGATGGCACATATGGTGGTGCTCGTAACCCTACTCCTGAGTATTACCAAAACTTACCTAGTTTTTTCCTTCAAGATGCTAATCCAACGGCTTATGATTTTCAATTAGCGTATCAAGCACAGCAAGAATTTATAAATGATGGACAATTAGACTGGAATACACTTTATGGCGCTAATGCTATTAATAGCTACTCTGTTTATGCACTGCAATCTGATGTCATAGAAGACAAACAATTATCTGTAAACACAATACTTGATGCAGAATTAGCCGACAACATTAGGCTAAACGCCAACATAAGTTATAGAACTTTAAATAGTCAAAACTATGCACGTATTGAAGATTTATTAGGCGGAACAGGCTACTTAGATATTGATGCGTTTGCAGATGATGTTATTGGACAGCAAGCCGAAGGACAAGCGCAAAGTGATTTAAGAAACCCAAATAGAATTGTACAAGAAGGTGACCGCTATAAATACAACTACGACATCGATTCTGATGTGATAAGTGGTTTTGCACAAGCACAATTTAAATACGACAAAATTGATTTTTATGCAGGTTTAAATCTTTCTCAAACCTCATACCAAAGGAATGGACAGTACGAAAATGGCTTTTTCCCAGGTAGTGGAAATTTGAGCACTTTTGGTGACGTTAGTTCGATTGGAAAGAGTGAAAAATTAAATTTTTCTAACTACGGAATTAAAGCAGGTGCTACTTATAAAATTACTGGAAAGCATTTAATAGATTTTAATGCCAGTTATTTTACTAAAGCACCAAGTATTAGAAATTCATTTGGAAATGCAAGACAGAGTAATCAAACGGTGTTAGGTATAGAAAGTGAAACGATACAATCTGTTGATGCCAGTTACATCTTTAGGTCACCAATAGTGAAAGCTAGACTTACAGGGTTTTATTCAGGTTTTCAAAACGGTACAGATATAGGCTTTTTCTTTACTGAAAACTCAGGTAATTTTGTACAAGAAGTTCAAACTAATATTGAGAGACGACACATTGGTGCTGAGCTAGGTTTTGAAGCTCAAGTAACACCAACTATTAAGCTAAAAGCAGCTGCATCTGTTGGTCAATATACTTTCAATAATAATCCAAATTTATATTATACAGCTGCAGATTTTGTAGATGAAAATGGTGATAAGACCATTTTAACTTACGGAGATGGTACAACAGCTTTAAAAGATTTACACATCTCTGGTGGACCTGAGCGTGCTTTTCAAATAGGATTTGAATACCGTGATCCAGATTTTTGGAATATTGGTGTAACTAGTAATTTCTTTTCTAATGCATACGTTGATGCTAGTGCCTTAAAACGATCTGCTTCTTTTACACAAGACGTCGATCTGCTTCCAGTTAATTCTGATGGAAGTTTAATTATTCCAGTAGGCGGTAATATAAGTGGTTATGCAATTAATGATTATGATGAAGGTGTTGCTAAAGAATTATTACAACAAGAACAATTTGACAACTATATGTTAGTTAATGTTGTAGGTGGAAAATCATGGAGAGTAAACGATTATTTCGTTGGTTTTTTTGCAACAATAAACAACGTATTTAACCAAGATTATAGAACAGGTGGTTTTGAACAATCAAGACGTGTAGATTATAGAAGCCAGATCGAAGAGCAAAATAATGCTAACGGTCCAGTATTTGGAAGTCGCTATTTTTTCGGAAATGGTACTACCTACTACCTAAACATGTATGTGAGATTTTAAAAAAGCTATGTTAGAACAAAATAAAATATTAAAAATGAAAACTTTAAAAATTAATAAATTAATACTATTATTCATAGGTTTAGTAGTAATTACTAGTTGTGTTCAAGACGATGATTTTGAAACACCAAACCTTACATTTGAAGAACCAGATATCACTAACCTTCTTGAAATAAGTGATTTAAAAGGAGATTTAATTCAAGAACAAGATAATGGTGGAACTTTGGATTACGATGATGAATCAACCACATATAATTATTCTTTTAATACAGATGATATTTATGTCTCTGGATATGTAGTCTCTTCTGATGAAGCAGGAAACTTCTTTGAAGAAATAGTTATTCAGGATAAGGCTGAAAATCCAACTGTTGGGATTAAAGTTCTAATTGATGTAAATCCGTTATTTACAAAATATGAAGTCGGTAGAAAAATATTTATAAAACTTAATTCATTATCTGTTGGTATTTCAAACGGCGTATTGGCTATTGGTACTGGAACTGGCTTAGATAAAATTTCTTCATCTCAAGAAACAACTACTATTCAAAGATCTAATGAAGTTGCTACTATTGTACCATTACCATTATCTCTTTCAGAATTGACAAATGATAAAACAAATGTAATGATTGGATTATCTGATGTTCAGTTCAATAGAGATGAAATCAATGATGTTGATGAAACTAATTTAGATTCATATGCTTCTGGAGATTTTGATGAATTTGATGGAGAACGAACTTTAGAAAGTTGTGCTTCAAGTGCTACAGTTGTTTTTAGCACAAGTACTTTCGCAGATTTTAAAGGATTAAATTTACCTGGAGGTAGAGGAAGTATGAGAGCTATTTTGACTAAAGATTTCTTTGGTGAAGTATTTAATCTTTCAATAAATACTCCAGAAGACATTACTTTTGATAATCCAGAAAGATGTGACCCAATTGAATTATCTTGTGGATTAGCAGATACAACGGGAACAAATAATTTATTTGAAGATGATTTTGAAGGTCAAACTACAAACTCATTAATTTCTGGTAACGGTTGGACAAACTTTATAGAATCTGGTAGTGAAGGTTGGGAAGCATATACTCAAAGTGGAACTAATTCATCACAAGGTGTTTCTGCTAGAGTAGGATCATTTAACTCTGGTGACGCAAGCACTGTTGCTTGGTTAATTACGCCAGAAATTGATTTAAATGCCAATACAGGAACGACTTTAAACTTTGAAACATCTAATAGTTTCTCAGATGGTAGTATCATGGAAATATTATTCTCAAATGATTGGGATGGTACAGAAGCTGGAATAGTGTCTGCCACTTGGGGAATTGTTTCTGATGCTTATGTAACGCAAGACAGTGATTTCTTTGGAGATTGGTTTGAGTCTGGTAACGTAGATTTATCTTGTGGATCTGGTCAAATCCATATCGCATTTAAGTATACTGGTAGTGGAGACTCTGGCTTTGATGGAACTTATGAATTAGACTTTGTAAGTATAGACGCTCAATAAAACAAATTATATAGTTAGAAAGCCACATCTAGAAGATGTGGCTTTTTTTTATAACACAAATACCTATGGAAATTTTTGACACACTCTTTTTTAATGTTTTTCAGCATTATAAACCTACAAAAAAGAAAAAAGCAAATACAATAGCCTTATATTATATTACGTCTCTTCAATGTAGTCTGTTATTATTGTCTGGTATATTCGTGTCAGCATTTTTAAATGAAATGAACTCTGTAACGATGTCTTCTGGTAATGCTTGGACATTATTCATTATGGCTTGCATATTCATAATGTTTAAAAACTGGATTCAATATAGCGGAAAAAAAAGAAAGGTTTTAAACGCTAAATTAAATAGTAAGAAAACATCTGAACCTTATAATATTTGGTTGTTATGGGGTTTATTAATTAGTTGCATTTTATTATCTATTACGATATTAATTGTAATGTGATACCGAAACAATGATTCAATAAAAAAACCTCTAACGAATTCACGTTAGAGGTTTTTTAGTTATAAAAATTGGTTGATTATTGTTCTCTTTGTAAATAAACCCAACCGGTTTCACTTTCTCTATCTTCAAAATCTACAGAGTAGAAATAAGTTCCAACTGGTAACTCATCTCCTCCATCTGTTTGTCCAAACCATTCATCAACATAATTTGTTTTTTGATAAACAGTTGAACCGTATCTGTTAAAGATTTCTAATCTAGTCACTCTAAAGTTACTTAAATCAAAACTATCATTCATACCATCTCCATTTGGAGAAATACCTTGTGGTATAAAACAGCTTTCTAATTCAATTACTTCTTGTGATTGAGTTGATGTACAGCCTGTATCGTTAAAAGCAACTTCAATGGTATAAATACCTCCTTCTAATACAGGAAGTGTTAAACCATTTTCTCCAGTAATTAAATCTGGTGTTGCACTAGCATCAAAAGCATAATACCAAGTAATTGATACTTGAGAAGTGTCATAGTTTACAGGAGTAGCCTCAATAATAATTGGCACTACAGCATCAGGGCAAACTTCATAGTCAAAATCTAATGTAAATGTCGTTTCAGGCTCAATACCTAATACTAAATTAAAGCTAGTCGTGTTTGCACAACCTGTTGCATTATTAGTCACTAAAGCATAAACCGTTTGAGGATCTGATATACTTGTATAAGGACTATCTAATGGATCCATACCATCAATTGCATTTTGCTCAGTTAAATGATACGTTACTGTAAAATCTACTGGACTTTGGGTGTCTCCTAAAATTAGAAGGTCATTGTCTGGCAAATTAAATACTGCTGTATCATTTCCTATTGAACATCCAACTAAATCTGGAGGCGTATTTGCAATTGGTAATGGTAAAAATTCTACAATAATCTCATCAGATATGATACATGAAGGTGAAAATATAATTTGAGTTGTATAGGTCCCATCTTCAGTAACCGTTAAGACATTCGTTGTTTCTCCAGGGATTTGGAATCCATCCTTAAACCATACGTGAGCAACAGATGGTGCCTGTGTTTGAAGTATTACTTGCTCTCCAATACAAGCTGCAGTACCTGCCGCAACAGTAATATCTGCACCTAACTCTACTTCACCAATATCAAAACTTCCTGCTTTCAAAAATACTCCAGAATCAAATGCTGTATCATTAGCATCTGCAATGACTAATTTAATGTGGTAAGTCTCACCAATATTAACTGGAGAAAATGCAGTAAACACTGTTGTTCTACCATCAAAAGACATTGGAGGTAAGTTTGCTGGTGTATAGCCACCAAAGAATTCTTCATTTATTGCTGGACACCCAGGGTTTTCTGGGTGAATATTAGTTACTAATATTGGTGTATTAGTTCCAGGTAATACCGCTAAATTAGTTGTTATATTGTTTTCATCAGTTAACAAGAATGCAAAGGCATCAGAGAATGTACATTCAAAAGAACCTCCTGTAGCACCATTATATTCTTCCGAAGCCATTAAGAAATCAAAACTAATTTCATCAGATAAAGGCACGAAATCAAATTCAATAATAGAGGCATTGTTTGAATTTATACCTACTTCTAGGTCTAATTCAGCATCACCAGCCCAAGCAAAACCACCATCACTCATGGCGTTAAAGTTTGGTCCTCCTGCTAAAGACGCATCACCTGATGTTAATAAAAGACCTTCTTCAAACGGGAAACTTCCTTCATCCGAACTAAAGTATCCAATACCATTTACGTCTCCAAAATCTGATCCTGTCGATGATGTAATATTTGTAATTTGTGCACAAGGACTATCAATTAAAATATCAACAACCAATTCTTCAATAGTATAAGTTGTTTGATCTACAGATACATTTCCAGTACCTGGTCTAATACAAAGATCAAAAGTATAATCAACACCTTCATCACCAGCTGAAAAGACTCTTACATAATATGTATTTCCAACAGTTAATGATGTGGTTAAACTAGCTTCTGCATCAGAACAGTACAATTCTACAGGAGCATCACATGTTCCTTCATAAACTGCGTGGTCTAAGTTTTGAAAAAATCCTCCACCATCTATATTAGTTAATTGAATAATTTGAAATTCATTAAGTGCAGTAAACTCAAACCAAACGTCATCATCTGGATTTCCACCACAAGTTCCAACTGGTATCATAGAATCTGTCGCTTCTAATAAAGTCCCAGGAGTAATTATATCACAACTATCGTCAGCGTTAACTCCAGCTACAGTCGCATCACAAGGATTATCATTATCTGGTGGGCAAGCTTCTAGCCTAAGTACTGAACTATTTACTGAACAACTTCCATCTTGATCATTAGTTATAGTAATTATAACATCTGTAGCAAATGGGAATGGTCCAACTTGATAAACACCAGTCGCTGCAGCAGAAACAGTAGTTGCATCAACATTATTAGAAATGGTAAGTGATGTTGCGTCTCCTAAAGTAGTTACGTCAACATCTACTAAAAATTGATCTCCATTATCACAATCATCAACAATTTGATATGTTGCTGCAGGGTTGATACAAGTTGCACAAGCAACTGTATAATCAATACCGTCTGAACAACAGAAACTTCCAGATTCGCAACTTACAGAACCATCTGATAAGACTTGAAAAGAAATAGTATCACCAGTAGATTGAAACGTTAAACCTGAAATATCACCATCATCACCTTCATCATTATATAATTCAGAACCATCAGTATCGTAAACAGCTAAGAAATCAAAAGGAGCACCTTCTACTTCACCTGCTATAAATGATAAGTTAAGTGGTGAACCATCAGAGCTTGTATATGTTAATATTAATGAATCATTATTTCCGTAGCATAAAAAGCCTGGCAAAATACCTGCTCCACAATCTACATCAAAATCAGTTTGAATTGTAGTATTAAATTCTCCTGGTCCAACCCAACTACTTAATCCGTCAACGCCACAGTCTCCTCTTACCCATACTTCATAAGCTGTATCAAACTCTAATCCTGTAATCGTTATAACATTAGTTGCTGTAACAGTTCCTGCACCTGTTGGAGGTCCTGTTCCTGCAGGAATCACTATATATTCCCAACTAGTTTCGCCAGCACCAGCATCCCAACTAACGTCTACTGTAGTTCCTGTAACATTAGCAATAGTTAATGCTGTAGGCTCTTGACAAGAAGGGATTCCTCTTACTCTAAAGTTATCTACAAAAACATCATTATCTTCAGTATCATCTACTGTTCCTTCAGAACCTAAGATTCCAAATTGCACTATTTGTCCTGCATAAGCAGTTAAATCGAATACAACTTGAGTACCAGTAGCAGGAACAACACTTGTGTTATCAAATGTCAATAAATTAGTCCATGTAGCTCCATTATCTGTACTTATTAATAATTCTACGCTATCATCAGATCCTAGAGTTCCTGCATTAGTATTACTACCAAATTGCATAATCCCAAAATCAAAATCTACTTGAAATGGTCCTCCTGTTAAATCAAACTGTGGAGATAAAATCCAATCACTTTTTGCTGCTTGCCATAAGTTAATTTTATAAGAACCTGTAAAACCATTATTTAAAAACCCATCGTTACCCCAAGATCCGGCTCCTAAACCAGTAGGTCCTGTTGTAGCATCTCCGTCTGTAGCTTCGTCCCAACAATCTGGGATAATATCAACAAACGCTTCTAAATAGTCGGGAATAAATACATCACAACCTGTTTGAAAATTCACTGGACCAACCCAACTACTCAATCCACTCCCTAAACAATCTGATCTTACCCAAACTTCATAATCTGTTACAGGAGTTAAAGTCATTGCTGTATATGGGTTATCTTGCGTTGCAGTTCCTGGTCCTGAAGGCAAGCCTGTTCCTACTGGTTGAACAGCAACTTCCCAATCCATTTCTGCACCACCTGCTATCCAACTTACATTTGCTGTAAAAGCAGTAATATTATCTACTACTAATCCTGTAGGTTCTGGACATGTTGGAATTGCACGTACTCTAAAGTTATCCACAAAAATATCGTTATCCTCTGTATCATCAACAGTACCTTCAGATCCTAAAATACCAAATTGTACTATTTGTCCTGCATAAGCAGTTAAATCAGAAACTACTTGTGTTCCTGTAGCAGGAACTACACTTGTATTATCAAACGTGACTAAACTAGTCCAAGTTGCTCCATTATCTGTACTAATTAACAAATCTACTGTATCATCAGAACCTAGAGTTCCTGCAGTAGTATTACTTCCAAATTGCATGATTCCAAAATCAAAATCTACTTGAAATGGGCCACCAGTTAAATCAAACTGAGGTGATAAAATCCAATCACTCTTAGCTGCTTGCCACAAATTAATTTTGTATGCACCATTAAATCCATTATTTAAAAATCCATCAGGGTTCCAATCACCAGCACCTAGACCAGTTGGACCTGTTGTTATATCTCCATTACCAGCTTCATCCCAACAATCTGGTATTATAGTTTCAAAATTTTCTACGTATTCTGGTACAAAAACGTCACATCCTGTTTGAAAGTTTACTGGACCTGCCCAGATACTAAATCCATCTACGCCACAATCTGATCTCACATAAACCTCATAATCTGTAATAGCTGTTAAACTTCCAATACTATATGGATTATTATTAGTCATTGTACCTGCACCTGATGGTTCTCCAGAACCAGCTGGTTGTACAACAACCTCCCAATCCATTTCAGCTCCACCTGCTATCCAACTAATATCTGCTGAATTTGCTGTAATGTTATCTACAATTATATCTGAAGGAAAATTACAAGTAGAATTATATACTTGAATATTATCTACAAACCAGTACCATGCCCAAGCATTACCATCATTATATAAAAACCGAATTTGCATAGCTGCATTAGAATATGCTGTAATATCAATATGTTGTTGATCTGGATTAGCAAATGTTCCAGTATCAGCATCTTGATTTAAAATTTCAATCCAATCTGTACCATCAAAAACTTCAACTATTCCTGTATCTGAGCCTGCACCAGTAGTAAGGTCGTTGTAGAACTGATCAAAATCAAGAAATAGAGCTACAGCTCCTGTAGTATCAAAAATAGGAGATGTTAATGTTTCTATTAATTCTGTCCCGTTTCCGTTAGCGTCACTATCAACAATAGCACCATTTGTACCATCAAGGCTATTTCCTCCTCCTTGTTGACCTGAAACCCAAGAATCTCCTGTTGCAGCACCACCATCATCAACAGTCCAGGTAGCAGGAATTTCTGCATTAAAATCTTCTTGTAAATACGTTTGCGCATTTCCCCAAGAACAGGTAAAAATTAACGCAATTAATAAGGTAATATTTTTCATTTGTGTTGGTTGTTACTTACTTTTCTTATTACATAATTATTTTTTCGCAATTGTATATAAACGAACAAAAGCCCTAGTGATTATTCAGGGCTTTTGTTTTAAATTCTATTGTTGTAGTGGACCACCACTTACAATTATAAATTCTGATCTTCTATTAAGTTGATGCTCTTCATCTGTGCAATTAGAGCCACAATTTACTTTTAATTCATTTTCACCTTTACCCATTCCAGAGATTCTTGACTTATCAATTCCCTTAGATATTACGTATTGAACTGTTGTTTTTGCTCTTCTATCTGATAGTCTTTCATTATAAGGAGCATTTCCTCTACTGTCTGTATGCGACGTAGCGTTGATTACAAGATCTGGATATTTAGTCATAATTTGAACTAGTTTATCCAATTCAAAAGCTGCTTGAGCTGTTACATTTGATTTATCAAAATCAAAATAAATAGGATCTAAATTAATTTTCTCTGGTCCTACTATTTCTTCAATTGGGTTTAAAGCAATACTTACTCCAACTTCTTCTTCTTGTGAAGCCGCTACTGTAACTACTTGACTTTCGTATCCATCCATAGTTACTTGTAGTGCAGAAGCTTTATCACATTCTACTATAAACTCTACAGTTCCATCAGAATCAGTTACTTTAGAAAGCACTATATTTCCTTGATCATCATACAATGATACAGATGCAGCATTTAATGGGTTTCCTGTTTTATCATCTGTTATTGTACCAGTAATTAATACATCACATAGAGGTTGTAATTTTTTAATTGCGTAGATATCGTCACCTCCTAATCCACCTTCTCTATTAGAAGACACATAACCTTCTTCTGTCTCTTCGTCTAAACTAAATGCAAAGTCATCTGCATTACTATTGATTGGGATTCCAATATTTCTAATTGGTGCCATTTTTCCATCAATTTCTTTAGTGTAAAACACATCTAAATTACCAAGGCCTAAGTGACCGTTTGAAGAAAAGTATATCGTATTGTTACTACTAACATATGGAAACATTTCTTGACCTTGAGTATTTACTTTTTGACCAAGATTAACTGCTTCGCCTAATGATCCATCAGTATTGATAGATGCTTTATAAATATCGAATAAACCATATCCACCTGGCATGTTAGATGCAAAATAAAGTGTTTTTCCATCATGACTTACTGATGGGTTTTTTACAGTGTATTCCTTACTGTTAATAGCAAAACCTTGAACATTACCCCAGTTATCTCCTGTTTTAGTTGCTTTAAATAATTGTAATTGACTCTTTTTGTAATTTGTTAAAGAATCTTTTTCATATTCATTTTCAAAATAACTCTCACGAGAAAAATACATTGTTTCGCCATCTGGAGAAAAAGACACTAAACCTTCATGGTGTTTAGTATTCACTTTGTCTTCAACTAATGAAGCTGCTTGATAACTACCATCATCGCCTTTTGCTAATTGATAGATATCTAGAAAAGGTTCTTCATTCCATCCATAAGTTTTACGTGCTGTATTTCTTGCAGACGTGATATATAAATTACCATTATTAAGGGTCCCTCCAAAATCAGAGTACTTTGTATTAAAACCTAAGTTCTGAATATTGAATTTTTTTCCTTTTTCTAGAATTTTAGGTAAATACCCTGGGTTTTTATTGAATGCAATAGCTCTATCATCACTAGGTCGCATTTTAGCAAACTTAGCCATTTGAACATTAGACTCTTCGTATTTCCCATTTGCCTTAAGCATTTGTGAATACTTGAAAACCATTTCGGGGCTACCAGAAGACTCCAGTGCTTTTGCATACCAACGCTCTGCCTCTAGAGTGTTAAACACATTGTAATATGCTTCAGCTAACTGGCTGTAGACATAAGTATCTGCCTTACCGTTTTCAACTAATTTAGCATAGTCTTTTGCTGCTTCAACAAATTCAAATTTATTAAAATGTTTATCTGCCTTTTTTGTACTCGCATTTTGAGCAATTAAGCTAAAACTACTTAACGCTGCAATTGTAAAAAGTGTTAATATTTTTTTCATAATGATTAGCTTAATTGGTTAGAAATATCTTGGTGAACGTGAAACTTTTTTAGGAAAATTCAAATCAAATAATAATAAAAATTCATGTGATGCAGGTGCATACCTCTTAATATCTGAAGTAACACTGTCATATGCATATCCGATTCTCAAGGAAGGAGTAATCGCAAAATTTATTAAGCCAGAAAAAGAATCATCTAATCTGTATGAACCACCTATTTCAAGTTTCTTAAAAAAGCGTGCATTCACGTTAACATCAAATGATGTTGGCGCTCCAAATGCAGATTTTACCATAAATGAAGGCTTAAGTTCTGTATTTGCAGATAAATCAAACACATAACCACCTGTGAAAAAGTAGTGTGATTCTTCTGATCCAATTTTATTTCCATTGGCATCTAAATGTACAGAACTTAATATATTAGGAACAGAACCAGCTAAGTAGTACTTATCTGTATAATAAAAGAATCCTGCACCAATATTAGGTGTTGTTGTATTTATGTTTTGAAAGAATGGATCATTAGGATCTATTAAATCAATACCTGCCAATCCAATATCGTGGAAAGTTGCTCCTGCTTTTATACCAAAAGCTAAGTTGTGTTCTCCACCCAGTTTTAATGTATAAGAGAAATCTGCATAAGCATTAGTTTCTCTTACTGGTCCTACTTCATCAGAAATAATTGACAAACCTAAACCTACTTTTTCTCCTATAGGAGAATGTCCGAAAAATGTTGCTGTTTTTGGAGCACCATCAATACCTGTCCATTGTGTACGATAAAGCAACCCAAAAGATAAATTTTCTTTAGAACCTGCATAGGCTGGATTGATTACATTCATATTATACATGTACTGTGTGTATTGCGGATCCTGCTGTCCATACACCTGTGTTGCTATGAGCAATACAATAACGATATAAAATTTTTTCATTTGTTAGTTGTGTTTGTTTTTAGTTGTTTGGTTGAATTCAAGAATTCTTATTGTGATTATTAATTGGTTTTTATTTTAAACGCTGTATATAAATCCACGCACTTCTTTGTTTGCCATTTTCATACTGCATTGTATAGAAATAAGTGCCTACTGGTAACTCTTCACCATCGTTTGTTTGCCCAAACCATTCATCAGTATAACTTGTTTTAGAATATACTAATGTTCCGTAGCGGTTAAATATTTCTAGTTTACTTACATCATAACTACTTAAGTCAAACCTATCATTCATACCATCTCCATTTGGAGAAATACCTTGTGGAATTACACAAGATTCTAATTCTATAACATTTTGAGATGTTATACTAGAACATTGTGTGTCATCATTAAAAGTCACTTCAATTTCATACAAACCAGCTTCGAGGACTTCAAGCGTTAAACTATTTTCTCCAGCTATAACACCTCCATCTTGATACCATAAAATGGTTACATCAGACTCTGAATAATTATTACCTGTTGCTGTAATTAAAATTGGAACTGTTGCATTAGGACATACTTCGTAATCAAAATCTGTTGTAAATGATGTACTAGGCAATGGTTTTACAATTAATTCTATAGGCACAACTGTGAAACAATCAAAAGCAATATTACTTTCTACACGAACCCAAATAGTTTGAGATGTACTCGTGTATAATAGTGCTATTGGACTTGTTGCCGCTTCAGCATTCGCTTCTGTAGCATAATAAGTCACTGTGAAATCTGTGGCACTTTGACCATCTAAAATATTGATGCTATGTGCTGCTAAATCAAAATCAGTAATACCATCTATATCATCATCACAAGCTTCTAATGGAATGCTTGCGGCAGTTGGTGTTGGTCCTGATATTATTAAGTCAAAAGTCGTAGTCGCAAAACAAAATTCTGCGTTAGCATCTTCTATCCTAACAAAAATTGTTTGTGGATTTGAAATGTTAGTATAAGGAGACGGTAATGCTCCTGTATCTGCTTGAGCTTCTGCTAAAGTTAAGTGATACGTCACATTAAAATCTGCAGCTGCTTGAGCTCCCAAAACACCATCCGTTTGCATTTCTAAATCAAAATCTTCTATCTCATCTGCAGAGCTATCATCACATGTGATAATATCATCTACAGGGTTTGCAACAGGTTCTTGACCAAAATTAATAGTTACAGAATCTTGCGCTTGAGAATCACATTGTTCATCATATGCAATTACTGTATAAGTACTAGAATTTGAAACCGTCAAAGTAGGCCCTGTTTCTCCAGGAATGATAAACCCATCTGCGTACCACTCATATGTATCTGCGAATGGTGAATCTGCATTTAACTCGAAATCTGGAAAGCCGCAAAAGTTTTGATCTATTCCTAATTCTACTTCAATTTCTGCTGTTATATTTCCATCAGTATCTCCTCCTCCATCATTTGTTTGACTAATTGAAATTGTTCCTGGGTCATCAGAAAAATTAGTAACAAGTAGTAAATAAATTTCTCCAGCTAGAGCATTTTCAATTGTTAGATTTTCTACTGAAACAAATGAATAACTACAATCTACGATATTTCCAAAGGGATAAAAATCTGGACTCGTTGTATTATTAGGACAATCATTTGGATCTGGACATCCTATATCTAATCCAGCACAAGCATTTTCTAAACTATCGAATGGTCCCCAAAGCACAAAATCAACATCTAATCCATTTCCATCTTCATCAACTTGAGAAATTTCTATTTCAATTAATCCAGGGTCACCAATTTGAAGGATATTCCATGTAGGGTTTGGAGCTGAACTTAAACATGCTATATCTGTTGGATCTGGAATACCTACAATATTAGATGTCGTTAAAGCGCCTCCTGCTTCTGCACAGAAGTTTTCGGCATTTTCACAAATTATATTGGTTGGTGCTTCTTTAATACATAAATCAAATGTTGTCGTTTCAGGATTATTTCCTCCTGAAAACACTCTAACATAATACGTATTACCTACTACTAATTGAGGTGTAACACTCGCTGTACCATCTGTACATTCTATTTCTACTAAATTATCACAAGCACCTTCATACAATGCGTGATCTGTATTAAATCCTCCGCCAGCAATATTAATAATAGATATTAATTGCACTTCACTTAATGCTGTAAATTGAAACCAAACATCATCGTCTGGATTTCCACCACAACTACCATTAGGCACACCAGAATCTGTTGCCTCAATTAAAGTTCCTGCAGTAACTAAATCACAAGATTGATCATCATTAACAACAGCTACTATGGCGTCACATGGATTATCATTTTCTGGAGGACATGCCAATAATTGAATTGGGCTACTATTGATAACACAATTAATGTCTTGGTCATTGCTAACCGTTACAACAACATCTACTAAAAATGGGAATGGACCAATTTGATATATTCCAACTGCTGTAACAGGTACTGTTGTAGCGTCAATATTATTAGATATAGTTAATGACGTAGCATCTCCAAGATCTGTAATATTAACATCAATTAAAAATTGATCTCCATTATCGCAATCATCAATAACTTGATATGTTGCTATTGGGTTTACACATGTAGCACAAGCCACAGTAAAATCTATACCATTTAAACAACAACCACTACCAGACTCACAACTCACAGAACCATCAGAGGTTATTTGAATCGTAATAGTATCTGTAATAGATTGAAAAGTTAAACCATCTAATACACCATCATTACCTTCATCATTATATAATACAGTTCCATCTCCATCGGTTACTAGTAAAAAGTCGAAAGGTGCTCCTTCTATTTCTCCAGTATTGATAGTAAGATTTAATGCTGAACCATCAGAACTCGTATACGTAAATATTTCAGAGTCATTGTTTCCGTAGCAAATAAAACCACTAGTAGGTCCTACAGCGCAGTCTACATCAAAATTAGTTTGAATAGTCGTTGTGAAATCTGAAGGCCCAGACCAAATACTGAATGTTCCGCCACCACAATCTGCTCTTACCCATACTTCGTAGTCGGTAGAAAAGTCTAATCCTGAAATACTTGCTGAAGGCGTTGTCACTGTAGTTCCAGGACCTGAAGGTTCTCCAGTTCCTGCAGGAACAACTACGTATTCCCAAGATGTTTCTCCATTATTAGCTGTCCAACTTATATCTGCAGACGTTCCTGTTATATTGGCAACTGTTATTGAACTAGGAGGAATACAAAAGTTTCCACATGATTCTACTCTTATGAAATCTATTGACATATCTCCTTCAAAACCAGTACCTGCTCCACCATAACTATATTCTAAATAGATTACTTGACCTAAATAGGCATCCAAATTAATACCTACTGGAACCCATGCTTCATCATCTGTAATTTGGAAGTCTCCAACCCATGTAAATAAGTTTGTAAATGGTCCAGCTGCATCGTTAGCTATACCAACATTTAATGTTCCCATATCTTCTCCAAAAGCATGAAAAAAGAATGATAATTCTGCTCCATCCAATGCTGCAGTTAAATCAATTGCAGGACTTATTGCGGATGCTATATCTGTAGCATCACCAGATGCTTCATATTCTAAATGTGAGCCTGTCCCACCGTCATAAGCGTTTGCAGGACCTGTTCCAAATGAATTAGCACCTGCAGCTGTTATATCCCAATTTCCATCAGAACCATCAAAACCAGTTCCTGTCCAACCTGATGGTGGATCTTGGTCAAAATTTTCGGTAAAAATAAAAGAAGATGTTCCTGTTACACATGTCACTCCTACTGGTGGTGGTGGTGGCACATTTAATGTTGTAAAATTAATTGGTCCAACCCAACTACTTAATCCATTTCCTAAGCAATCTGCTCTTACCCATACTTCATAAGCTGTACTAGGAGATAAAAGTGTTGCACCAAAAGGGTTATTATTTGTTGCTGTACCAGCTCCTGTTGGAACTCCAGTACCTGCAGGTTGAATTGCTACTTCCCAATCCATTTCTGCTCCACCAGCAGTCCAACTTATATCTGCTGTCGTATCTGTAACATTGTCTACCGCAAGAGCATTTGGTTCTTGACATGTAGGAATAAGTCTTACTCTAAAATTATCTACAAAAATATCGTTATCCTCTGCATCATCAACAGTACCTTCAGATCCTAAAATACCAAATTGTACTATTTGTCCTGCATAGGCAGTTAAATCAGAGACGACTTGTATACCTGAAGCAGGAACTACACTTGTATTATCAAATGTGACTAAACTAGTCCAAGTTGCTCCATTATCTGTACTAATTAATAAGTCTACTGTATCATCAGACCCAAGAGTTCCAGCAGTAGTATTACTTCCAAATTGCATGATCCCAAAATCAAAATCTACTTGAAATGGTCCTCCTGTTAAATCAATTTGAGGTGATAAAATCCAATCACTCTTTGTAGCTAGAAATAAATTAATTTTATATGCACCATTAAATCCGTTATTTAAAAACCCATCAGGCTGCCAATCACCAGCACCTAATCCTGTTGGACCTGTTATTATATCTCCATCACTTGCTTCATCCCAACAATCTGGTATTATAGTATCAAATCCTTCAACATATTCAGGAATAAATATACTACATCCAGATCGGAAGCCTATTGGACCTGACCAGCTACTAAATCCATCTGCACCACAATCTGACCTCACATAAACCTCATAATCTGTTACAGCAGTTAAACCTGTTGCACTATATGGGTTATTATTAGTCATTGTACCTGCACCTGACGGTAAGCCAGTACCTAATGGTTGAACTACTACCTCCCAATCCATTTCAGCTCCGCCTGCAATCCAACTGATATCTGCAGTTGTTGCAGTTATATTCGTTACAGTTATACCTGATGGTTCTGGACAATTTACTTCAAATATTGAAACCGTATCAAAAGCAACACCTTCATCCTGAACGGAACCATCTGAACCAAAAGCAACTCTTAATATGACATTCGCTTGACCTCCTAATCCATTTAATGCATGTCTTGCAATTAACCAACCTGCTGAACCAGAAGCTCCTCGTCCTGTCCAACCTTCTTGTTGACCTCCTGGATCTCCTGCAATAGTACCATCATTAAACCAATTGTTTGGATCTCCATTTGCTCCTACATTTTGCCATGATGTTCCTCCATCAATTGACGATTGTAACACCATCCCATCCCAACTAAATTCTGAATTCCACCAAACACTCATTTCTATAGATGGTGAAGTAAGTGAAGTTAAATCGAAAACTGGACTTGTTACAACTCCATTTTCATTTGCACCATAGTCACCCGTTAGATTTGTAACCCAGGCACTAACACCTGTGTCTGCACTATTAATAACTGCAGCAGCTGGTGAACCTAAAGCCCAAGTTCCTGGATTAGCAGCGTCAACGACCCAACCTCCATCTCCAGATTCAAAATCTTCTAAATATGGAAATGTTGTTATTTGTGCCTCGGCACACCAAATTGAAAAAATAAAAAGAAATGGTAGTGTAAGTAAAAGTTTTTTCATATCAATTAATGCTATTAATTAAATTAATCGTTTGATAATTAATGTCTTAAAATTAGTCTTTGGGGCAGAACTTGTAATACTGAATTAATATGTCTTGTAGGAAAGACCTATATAAGAAACCGAAGATAAAAAAAATGATAGTTAACAGACTGTTAACATTGTTATAATAGATAAAAGGTAATTATAATCGATAAAAAGAAAAAGTCTTTAAGAACTTAAACTTTAGTAGTGTTTAATTGTACATAAACGGGGAAGTGATCACTGTAACCTCCTTTATATTTTTTACCAACATAAGTTCTAAATGGCTGGCCTTTGAATTTACCTTTGTATTGTGTTAAAAATTTTTCATCAAAAATATTAGCTTCATCAAATTTGAGTTTATTTTTCTCTGTTTCGAAAAAATTGGTTGAGAATAGTATTTGATCAAACAAATTCCATTTAAAATTATGACTCACACTACCTCTGCTATAAGACAGTAATGTTTCCATTGGGTTGTATAATTCTCCTTTGTTTGATAGTAATTTAACGCTATCATTACCTGGGTTGTCATTAAAATCACCCATCACAAGTATTTTAGGATTTGAGTGGTCTGCTTTAATAGCCTCAATTATTTCTAACACCTTTTCAGCAGCTTTAATACGTTTAGGATTAGAAATTAATTCGCCTTCTCGCCTTGAAGGCCAATGATTGATTATAAGATGTAATCTTTCATTCTGAAACATTCCAGAGACTAATAATATGTCTCTTGTATAATCTTGCTCTCCTATGTCATCCTCTAAATACACTGAATATGTTTTAGAATCTTCAACAGTAAAAACCGTTTTATCATAAATTAATGCAACGTCAATACCTCTTTCATCTTTAGAATCATAATGAACTAAACCATAATCATAAGGTTGTAAGTCTTTACTTTGAATTAAATCTTTTATAACATTTTCATTCTCTATTTCTGCTAAACCAACAATTGCAGGTGGTCTTTGAGTGTTCTCAAATCCAATTTTAGAAATAACCTGTCCTAATTTGAAGAGTTTTCTTTCATACCTTTTCTTGGTCCAGCGTTTTTCTGATCCTGGCAAGAAATCGCCATCATGCTTTGTAGCATCATTATGTATGTCGAATAGATTTTCGAGATTATAGAAAGCAATTGTATACTCTGATGTTTTTGATTCTTGGGAATTCACAACACAAATTTAAGTTTTAAAATGCAATAGACGAACATTCAATTATGTAACTTTGTTTTTTATTGAAATTTATGATTGAAAAGAAAAACATATCACTTGAAAAAGCTGTACTTATTGGTGTTGTTACTAAAGAACAAAATGAAGAGCAATCTAATGAGTATTTAGATGAGTTAGAATTTTTGACTTATACAGCTGGTGGAGAAGTTTTAAAACGATTTACTCAAAAAATGGCCATGCCTAATCCTAAAACGTTTATAGGTTCTGGTAAAATGAACGAGGTCCAGGAGTTTATTGAAAATAATAATATTGGAACCGCTATTTTTGATGACGAACTATCGTCTGCTCAAGAGCGCAACATAAGTAAGATTTTAGGCTGTAAAGTATTAGATAGAACAAATCTTATTCTAGACATATTTGCACAACGTGCAACTACAAGTTATGCACGTACTCAAGTAGAGTTAGCACAATGCGAATATTTATTACCTAGATTAAAAGGAATGTGGACTCACCTTGAAAGACAAAAAGGTGGTATTGGAATGCGTGGTCCTGGTGAAACAGAAATAGAAACAGATAGACGTATTGTTCGTGATAAGATCGCTTTACTAAAAGCGAAGATTAAAACTATTGATAAACAAATGGCTGTGCAACGCGGTAATCGTGGTAAAATGGTTCGAGTGGCTTTAGTTGGTTATACAAATGTTGGTAAATCGACCTTAATGAATGTTATTAGCAAGAGTAATGTTTTTGCTGAAAACAAGTTGTTTGCAACATTAGACACAACAGTGAGAAAAGTAGTTATACAAAATCTTCCATTTTTGTTGACTGATACTGTTGGTTTTATCAGAAAATTGCCAACACAATTAGTAGAGTCTTTTAAGAGTACTCTGGATGAAGTAAGGGAAGCCGATTTATTACTTCATGTTGTAGACATCTCTCATCCCAATTTTGAAGAGCATATTGAATCTGTAAATAAAATTCTAGGTGAAATAGATAGTTCTAATAAGCCTACAATAATGGTATTTAATAAAATAGACACCTATGAGGCAGAACCTTTTGATGATGATGATTTAGTGACTGAAAGAACTTCTGTCCATTATTCTCTTGAGGAGTGGAAAAAAACTTGGATGAATCGGGTGGGCAATAATGCATTGTTCATTTCAGCATTAAACAAAGAGAATATTGATGTATTTAAAAAACGTGTTTATGACGAAGTAAGAGAGATACACGTCACTCGTTTTCCTTATAACCACTTCTTATATCAAGATTATTCCGAAGAAGAATAAGAGAACACAAAACCATTAAAAAACAAAAAAGCACCTCAATGAGGTGCTTTTTAAGTTATATATAACTAGTACGTTTTAGAATTTGTAAGTCAATCCTAAAGTATAGTATGTTTGTAAATCGTTGTCTACATTAGCAAACGTTGGTTCTGTTTGAGCTGGAACTGCAGTTGCGTCATAATTACCTAAAGCAAAATTAAGTGCTTCTTGTTTGTTGCTTCTTAATCCGAAATCAAAACCTACACCAATCATTTTCCAAAGTGTATAGCTAAAAGAGTTTGTCCAAGTTACATTAGATAAATCTCCACTCTTGTAACTTTGAAACATAGATAAGTTAGATTTGAAACCTATAGCTCCAATTTGACGTGTATAATCTGCAACAATTTTTGCACCTAAAGATGATTCAAAAACTGCATCATTTTTTGCAAACACGAAGTTGTAGTTTAATGGGTGAATCACAACAACTAAGTTTTCAACAGGTGTCCAAGTTGCACCAATACCAAAATCTAAATAACCAGGATCATTAAAATTGTTTAAAACCGTTGTTCTGTATTCCATTAATGCAGAAGCTGCCCATTTTTCATTTAACTTTCTTCCGTATAAAGAAGACACATTAAATATATCTGTTGTAGGTTCAAAGTCTTCAGAATCTAAATCTGTATCCTTATTATCTAATTTTACCCAACTAAAGTTAGTTGTTAATGAATTTCTCCAAAAATATTTATCTTCAATTCTATTAGCAAAACCATTAAATGTAATACCAATATTTCCTGAAGAATTATTTACTGCTGCTTGAGAATACCAGTTGTTAAAGTTAGATAAGCTTCCTCCAATAACTCCAAATCCACCAACTCTCCATCCTGGAAGTGCGTCTATTTGTGCTTGTATAGCATCTGCTTCACCTTGAGCTGCATCAGCAAGTGCTTGTTTTTCTGCTTTTTGAGTTTGTAACTCTTCTTTAGTTTGTGAAAAACCAAAAGCTATTGATAACATCAATGCTGTTGTTAAAAGTAATTTTTTAGTCATAATTTTAGATTTAATGATTTTTAACTTTTTAATTAATGCTGCAAATATAATTGATTCCATATTTGCACACCAAAAATTTGATTTAAAATGAATACATAATGATATTCATACATAGGCTAAGACACCCGCTTTTTATGAAAGTCACAATTATAATTTATTTATTTTCTTTTGAATAATGGAACTGAAGAGCACGCCTCGCCATACATAATTGATTTAGCAACAGGTTTTAATTTGCTGGATAACATAATGTACGCATTAGAAGGCACTGGTTTATGAGCACAACCTTTTATGATTAAAGGTTTATCTTGATAAGGTGTAACATCTAAATTATAGATAATATCTTGGTAAATAGACGTTTCTAGAGATTCTAAATCTCCTATAGTAACTTTTTTAGCATACGGTTGTAATTCTATAGTTAACAACATATAAGCCCAAGCTGGAATTATAGCATCTGTAGAACAAATCAAGGCTACAAATTGATTTTCATGTTTTGACCAATCATAGTCTTTAACTAATTGCCTGAAGTCTTTTTCTCTTAACACAAAGCCTTCATACAACCAATCTTTGATATCAAAAATAACACGCTCGCCTTCTGGATAGTAATCTTCAAGATCTACTACCATAAGTTTACTTAACGCGACTCTATTTATAATGTCATCTGCCATTTACAACATCCCTAATTCTAACTTAGCTTCTTCACTCATTAAATCTTGAGTCCATGGTGGATCAAAAGTAATTTCAACTTCTGCCGTTTTAACATCGTTTAGAGATTTTACTTTTTCTTCAACTTCTAATGGCAATGTTTCTGCTACTGGGCAATTTGGAGTTGTTAAGGTCATTAATATTTTAACCTCATAATCTTCATTTACAAATACATCATATATAAGACCTAACTCATAAATATCTACTGGTATTTCTGGATCGAAGATTGTTTTTAAAACGCGTACTATTTTTTCACCTAAAAGGTTTGTATCTATTGTTGTATCGCTCATTTTAGTTTAACTGTGTTTGGTATGCAAGTGCATACATTTTTATTTTTTTTATCATACTAACCAATCCGTTTGCACGTGTTGGCGATAAATGTTCTTTTAATCCAATTTTATCAATGAACTCTGTGTTACCTTCTATGATGTCTTTTGGATGTTGATTAGAAAATACTCTAATCAATATGGCAATAATTCCTTTAGTGATAATCGCATCACTATCTGCAGTGAATTCAACTTTATCATTGTTCATCTTGGCATGTACCCAAACTTTACTTTGACAACCTGTAATGATGTTATCTTCAGTTTTATATTCTGGATTAATAAGAGGTAAGGTTTTACCCAAATCAATCATGTATTGATACCGTTCTTGCCAATCATCAAACATTGCAAATTCATCGATTATCTCGTCTTGTATTTCTGTAATTGTCATGCTTCTGTTTTTGTCAATTTGACCATTATCTTTCGAAGACACAAAGATACGACTTCTCTATTGTTTCTCTAACATAGTTTTAATTGATAACATCTTTTCTACTATTGCTTTTATTGATTCTGGAGGTTTTCCATGATCAAAAGCGACTGTTTTATATGTATCCTCACCGTTTGTAATTTCTAGAGTCGCAATGGCTGCTCCATCAAATTGATGGTTTTTAGAAGGTGCTTCCAATTCTGGGAGTGTCTTTTCATCACAATCACCTATAAGTCTCATAAAGCTCTCCTTTTCTTGTGTTGGAATTTGATGTGTTGTGATAACTTTTAAACTATTATCTGTAGTATACTTTATAGAATCTCCTTCAATCCATATTTGCAAATAAGAACCCCTTGTTACAGCGAGATAGTTAATTTTCATTCCGTCTTGCATTTTTAGTTCAGATTGTTCTGTTGTTATAACTTCTGAATTATTATGATTTGCTAATTGCTCTTTGTTTTTATCACACTCTTTAGCAGATATCAACACAAAGAGAACACATAGTATTAGTTTCATGGTTTTAAATTTTAATATTTATACTAGTAATATTACAAAAAAGAAGCCAAACTGTTAATCAATCAAAATTAAATAAAAAAGGATGCCATGTAGACATCCTTTTTTATTTAATTTTTTAAAATTTTAAAGACTAGTTAGCCATCGCTTCTCTAGGTCCATCAGTTTGAAAAACACTTCTCATTCTAACTTTTTGACCTTCAGAAAACATGTACATACAATCATCATTGGTATAGTCCATATAATTCATGGTCATATCATTAGATTTACAGTTTACAGTTGGATAAGAAGGGCAACCATAATTAGGGCCATCTGAACTTGGAGTATCTGAAACGAAATCATCTTGACGACATCTTCCATCTCCCCAAATATGACGAAGATTTAAGTAATGACCTACTTCATGAGTTGCTGTTCTACCTTCATCAAAAGGCGCAGAAACAAAACCTGTATTTCCAAAATACTGTGGAGAAATCACAACACCATCTGTAGCTGTTGGTCCTCCTGGAAATTGTGCATATCCTAAAATGCCACCACCAATATTACATACCCAAATATTTAAGTGGGTTTGAGGTGTTACAGGTGGATACGCTGCTTTCATCGCATCATTCGTTCCCCAAGATGTTGCAGGGTTTGAATATCTAAAGGTATTTGCTAAAGTAAATTGCACTTCACTATCTGCAACTAGACCAGCAAACTCTGTTGGCACTTGACTAGCATCAGTATTTGTTGCTCTAAAATCTTCGTTTAAAACTGCAATTTGAGAATTAACTTGTGTATTACTAATGTTTTCCTGAGAATTACTATAAATCACATGCACGTATACAGGAATACTAATAACACCTAAATCATCAGGAGGAGTACCTCCACCGCCTCCAGTTCCACCTCCACCATTGCCATTTCCATTTCCATTTCCATTTCCTGGACCTTTAGCATTAGCAGCATATACTCTTGACTGATACTCTATGTTATACATTTTATCGTATAATTTTGGATCTTCTTCTAAAAGCCTATTTAAATTTGTCATAGTATGACATGTTGATCCTCCATTTCTATCTCCTTCACCACTACCAATATCAGTATGAACATAAAAATCACTCATGTCAACGATGTTCTGTTCTTCTGTGATATCATTTTTATCAGATTCACAAGATGTAAAAACTAAGGCTAGAGCCGCAAGACCCAAAAACATTTTTTTCATTATTTATAGTATTTAGTTAAAATTATTGCTGAATATATAAATACTTATGTTTTATAATAAACATCTTCTAAATAAATTATTAATTTTTCGACAAAATGCATGCAATAATCAAATAGTTACGGAAAACCCGTAATTGCAAATCAGAAAATTCTGTCATTAGCGATTTTAGAAATCAAATTGAGAAGAAAATTAGCTCAACATCATCTTTGCTGTCTTAACACCTTCAACCAAAGCATCAATTTCTTTTTTGGTATTATAAAATGCGAATGAAGCTCTAACGGTTCCCGGGATTTTAAAGAAATCCATAATAGGCTGTGCACAATGATGACCTGTTCTAACAGCAATACCCATTTTATCGAGAATGATACCTATATCATAAGGGTGAATCCCTT
>CAJQOA010000109.1 GCA_905479815.1 uncultured Psychroserpens sp. | reverse complement strand
AATGTTGCTTTAGTTGGAGGTGGCAGTTATCCGCAACCAGGAGAAATCTCTTTATCTCACAATGGCGTGTTGTTTTTGGATGAGTTGCCAGAATTTAAACGAGAAGTTTTAGAAGTCATGCGCCAGCCACTAGAAGATCGTGAAGTCACGATTTCTAGAGCAAAGTTTACAGTAACCTATCCATCATCATTTATGTTGGTAGCCAGTATGAATCCAAGTCCAGGCGGTTATTTTAATGATCCTAATGCGCCTGTAACATCTTCTCCTGCGGAAATGCAACGGTATTTAAGTAAAGTCTCTGGACCATTATTAGATCGTATAGATATTCATATAGAAGTCACGCCTGTGCCATTTGAGAAATTGGCAGATGAACGTAAAGGAGAAGCCTCAGTAGACATTAGAAAGCGAGTCACAGCAGCAAGAGAGATTCAGACTAAAAGGTTTGAATCGTCAGAGAAAGTGCATTACAATGCGCAAATGAATACCAAATTCTTGCGTCAACACTGTAAATTGGACGATGTGTCTATGCAACTTTTAAAAACAGCTATGGAACGCTTAAATTTATCTGCCAGAGCTTATGATAGAATTCTTAAGGTGTCTAGAACGATTGCCGATTTAGAAGGCGTAGAGTCAATCAATGGTTCTCATCTGTCTGAAGCCATTCAATACCGAAGTATGGATCGTGAAGGTTGGTTGGGATAACAACCAAATATGTTATAATTTAAAATGCTAAATTTATAACATGAAATATATCTACTTACTCAGTTTAGCAGTGTTAGCTTTAAGCTGTAATACTTCCGAAGAAAAGAAAAATAATGATGCTCAAGAAAAAGTTGAAGTTATACAAGTTAAAGTGCCTACAATCAATTTGGAAGAAGCAAATAGATTAGCACAATTGCCAATTCATTGTATTCAAACAGAGTACCCAAATAAATTGAATCAAACCATTGGTAGTGATAGTGATTTAAAGTCGCCTCAAGATTTGCACCCTGCGTTTTATGGGTGTTTTGATTGGCATTCTGCTGTTCATGGACATTGGAGTTTAGTGAGTTTATTGCGACAATATCCAAATTTGGAAAACGCAGATGAGATTAAAGGGATGTTATTGGAGAACTTATCAGAACAACATATAAAAGTAGAAGTGGCTTACTTTTTTGAAAAATATAACGCAACCTATGAGCGTACTTACGGTTGGGCTTGGTTGTTGAAACTAACCGAAGAACTTCATAAGTGGAATGATCCAATCTCCAAAGAGTTAGAATCTAATTTACAGCCGCTAACCGATTTAATTGTTGAGAAATACGTTGATTTTATTCCGAAATTAAATTACCCAATCCGTGTAGGTGAGCATCCTAACACAGCTTTTGGGTTGTCATTTGCTTATGATTATGCTAAAACCTTAGGAAATGAACAGTTGCAATCATTAATAGAGCAACGTGCAAAAGCCTTTTATATGACAGATGCTGGTTGCCCTTTAAGTTGGGAGCCTAGTGGGTTTGATTTTCTGTCACCTTGTTTTGAGGAGGCTGCGTTAATGAAGCGTGTATTGCAAAAAGAAGACTTTAAAGCATGGTTAAGTGATTTTCTTCCGCAGTTAGAAGATGAAAATTTTACACTAGAAACAGGTAAGGTTAGTGATAGGACAGATGGAAAGCTGGTGCATCTAGATGGTGTTAATTTTTCTAGAGCATGGAGTCTAAATGAAATAGCAAAAGGTTTGCCAGAATATAATCATCTTAAAAATATTGCAAATCAACATATCAATTACTCGTTACCTAGTATTGTTGGAGATAACTATGAAGGTGGTCACTGGTTAGGGAGTTTTGCTATTTATGCCTTAAATTCTATAGAACGTGATTAAAAATTGGTTTAAAAATATTGGTCCAGGACCTTTAGTAGCTGCAGCATTCATTGGTCCAGGAACCGTTACTGTTTGTACTATTGCAGGTGTAACTCATGGATTCACATTGCTTTGGGCAATGTTATTGTCTATTGTGGCAACTATTGTGTTGCAAGAGATGTCTGCGCGTTTAGGGATTGTTTCTCAAAAAGGATTATCTGAGGTTATTAGAACGGAGATTTCTAACCCATTTTTTAAGGTTTTGGCAGTAATTATAATACTATCTGCTATTGTTATAGGTAATGCAGCTTATGAAGCTGGTAATATTAGTGGTGGTGTTTTAGGCTTGGAGGCATTAACTGGTAGTGCTAATGATTATGGTTCGTTATGGAGCATTTTAATAGGTGTTATTGCCTTTGTATTGCTTTTTATAGGAAATTATAAAGTGTTGGAGAAAGCCTTGATTGCATTAGTTGTCTTAATGAGTTTAGCATTTTTGACAACAGCTATATTGACAAAACCTGACCTTTTGCAAATATTTAAAGGATTGTTTACACCTAATTTTTCTGATGATAACATATTGACAGTGATTGCATTAGTAGGAACTACAGTAGTGCCATATAATCTGTTTCTGCATGCGTCTTTAGTTAAAGAGAAGTGGCAGAATGTGTCTGATTTGAAACACGCTAGAAAAGATACGGTTGTTGCTGTTGTTTTAGGAGGTCTTGTGTCTATGTGTATTATCATTTCGGCAGCCGCTATTAAAGATGGGCAAGTGAGTAATGCGGCCGATTTAGCAAAAGGGCTAGAGCCTCTTTTTGGTAATTATGCTAAATACTTTCTGTCAATTGGCTTATTTGCTGCAGGAATAACAAGTGCTATTACTGCGCCTTTAGCCGCTGCTTATGTAGCAACGGGTTGTTTGGGGTGGAGTTCTAATATGAAATCTCTAAACTTCAGATTGGTTTGGATGTTTATTTTAGGCTTAGGCGTGCTCTTTTCTTCTATTGGTTTTAAATCTATAGAAATCATCAAATTCGCTCAAGTAGCAAATGGATTGTTATTGCCGTTAATTGCTGGATTCTTGCTTTGGGTAATGAATAAATCATCAATTCTTGGGAAGTATAAAAATTCTGTGATTCAAAATGTTTTCGGATTTGTTATCTTCGGAATAGCCTTGTTTTTAGGTGTTAAAAGTATTTTGAAAGTATTTGATTTGTTATAAAATTCATAAATGAAAACCATAGATATTAATTGTGATTTAGGAGAAGGTGTTGGTAACGAATCTGTTTTGATGCCTTTGATTTCTTCTTGTAACATTGCTTGTGGAGGGCACGCAGGAGATATTGAGACTATGATGTCAGTTGTTAGACTTGCTAAGATTAATGCTGTAAAAATTGGAGCACACCCTTCATTTCCTGATAAAGAAAGCTTTGGTAGAGTGGTTGTAAAGATGTCACCTAGTGATTTGTTTGACGCTGTAAAGTCTCAAATTGAAGGTTTGAGGTCGATAGTGGAGGCGCAACAATTAAAATTACATCACGTAAAACCTCATGGTGCTTTATATAATTTAGCTTCGATTGATGCTGAAACTGCTAATATTATTGTCAATGTGGTTAAAAGTATCGATGAGAACTTGGTTTTGTATGCGCCTTTTGGATCTGTTATTTCAAGAATAGCTCAAGATGAAGGGTTGAAGGTGATGTATGAAGCTTTTGCAGATAGAAATTATAATGAAGACTTAACTTTAGTATCGAGATCAAAGTCTGATGCTTTGATTCATGATCCAGTTATGATATTTGAACATGTTTGTAATATGATTTCCTGCGGAAAAGTAACAACTAGAAGTGGAGTAGAAGTGGCGTTAAAAGCAGATACAATTTGTGTGCATGGAGATGGAGAAAACGTAGAAGAAAATTTAAAGTATTTAGCACAAGAATTAATTACTAAAAACATAAAAATTTCATAGATTTAAAATGAATTTTGAATTGACATATCGTCGCTTTTCAGAGCGTTCTATTTTGGTGGAATGGCCACAAGAGATTAGTGAAATTATTCTAAAAGATGTGCTTTTTTATAAAAATTCACTTTTGAGTAAACATAGTGAATCAATTGTTCAAGTAAATAATGCATACAACTCAATTTTAGTTATTTATAATCACACTATTGATAACGTCAATGATGAAATTTTAACACTTAAAGCACACTATATTGATAGAAAGGTAGTGAAAAAGGAAGTAACTAAATTATTCAAAATCCCAGTATGTTATGATGAAGAATATGGGTTAGATTTAGTCGCTATTTCCGAAGAGAAAAAGATGTCGATTTCTGAAATTATTAAACGACATTCTCAGTCTATTTATACTGTGTATTTTATTGGGTTTTTGCCAGGGTTTTTATACTTAGGAGGATTGGATGAACAGCTCCATTTTCCGAGAAAAAAAAGTCCGCGATTACAAATCAAAAAAGGCACAGTTGCTATTGGAGGAGAACAAACAGGAATCTACCCAAATGCAAGCCCAGGTGGATGGAATATTATTGGAAACTCTCCAATTGACTTATTTCTTCCGAAGAAAAAAGAACCTTGTTTTGCTAAATCTGGAGATAAAATAAAATTTGTTGCGGTCTCAAGATTAGAATATGATGATATCGCCTTAAAGGTTAAGCAAGGTTTGTATACTATAGAAAGTGAGGTAATTGATGATTGAAGTTTTAAAAGCTGGTTTGTATGACACGATTCAAGACCTTGGGAGAATGAGTTATCAAGAGTTTGGTGTGCCAATTTCTGGAGTTATGGATCGTTATTCTGCAACTTTAGCGAATTCTATTTTAGGAAATTCTAGCCATGCAGCGGTTTTAGAGAGTGTAATTGTTGGCCCGCATTTAAAATTTAATCAAGAAACTGCTATTTGCATTTCGGGAGCAGACATGAATGTTACGCTGAATAATTTAGAATTAAAAACAAATGCGGTGTATCAAGTAGAGGCAGGAGATGTCTTAAAATTTGGTACTTGTAGTTATGGTTGTCGTTCATATGTAGCCGTGTTAGGAGGTTTTCAAACTGAAATACAAATGGGAAGCCGAAGTATGTATAAAGGTGTAACTGCAATTTATAAGCTAAATAAAGGCGATATATTACCAATTTTAAAGACTGATAATTTCACAGGGAATTCATTTTCATCTGTAAAAATTGATAAAAGTCACTTTCAAGTTCAAGAATTTGAAGTTCTTAAAGGCCCAGAATTTGAAAAATTAGATGAGATTGAGAAGCAAAAATTGTTTAATACAACTTTTTCAATTTCTAAGGATAGTAATCGTATGGCGTATCAATTTGATGAAATTTTAGATAATTCATTACAAGATATTATTACGTCATTGGTTTTACCAGGAACGGTACAATTAACACCTTCAGGAAAGCTCATTGTTTTGATGCGTGATTGCCAAATAACTGGCGGATATCCACGAGTATTACAATTAACTGAGAAATCAATAAACAAACTCGTTCAACAGTTTATCGGATGTAAAATTGCGTTTAAATGCTTAAAATAGTAGGAAAAAAGTTTGATTTTAACATAAAAAATAGTTTTATGTTAAGATTTTGTATACATTACGCTCGCAATTAATTCAAAATTAACAAATTATGAAAAAATTACCATTACTTATTCTAGGGTTTATTCTAGGCGCTTTGGCGATGTATTTCTATTGTAACAACAAACTAAAACTAAATGACATGAGTGAAACAAGTACACCAAAAGGTATAATTACGCCTTTAGAAATTAAAGAGTTAACTGAAGCCTATGACTCAAGGTATGACACCATTAATAATACTGTTTTTAGAGACGTTAAGGGAGGTGATAATAGATCGTCTTGGTATTCTTTAGATGACTTAGAGAATTATATAACTTTAGCAAAGCAGCAAGCTCAGGATTTAAAATACAATATGGACGGTGTTCGTCTGTATTTAGGTGCTAAGCCAATAGTTGGTGAAACTCCAGGTTACACGACTTTATTATTTGTGCCAACAGGTACGCCTATGACTTCTGAAGGAAAAATGCTTAACTTAGCACTTCAAGGTGGAGGAAGCCCAGATATTCCTGGTGGGAATGGATTGGATAGAGGAAATGGAGGAGAGCCGCCAAGTGCTAATTACCCTCAATAATTTAAAAATTGATAGACTTTTTTTTTAATAATAGACATATATTAACTTTCTTAGTTGAATTAATAGCTACCATTTTTGGTAGCTATTATATTTTAAAAGTAGATAATAGCGTAGTGAAAGTTTTTGTGTATTATCTATGGCTAACATTGATTGTCGAATCTATAGGAGCTTATTCATTTTTGCTTTTAGAAAACCATGATTTGCAATGGTTTATTAATTTAAAAAACAGTGTGTTTTGTTCAAATACTTGGCTTTATAATATTTATGATTTTTTAGCTATAGGTCTTATTGGATTGTTTTATTCTAATTTAATGACATCTACATTATTTAAAAATAGTATTAGAGTGATTTTTATTCCTTATGCTTTATTTGCATTTGCTTTTTTTACGTTTACAGATGCTTTTTTTGTTAAATCGTTACCTTATAGTTTTATATTTGGAACTGCATCTATATGTATTTACGTCATTTTATATTTTATCGAGTTAATGAGAAGTGATGAACTTCTGAATTTTTATAAATTGCCTTCTTTTTATATAAGTATAGCATTACTAATTTGGTATTTATGCTTTACACCACTCTTTATTTTTGAATCTTATTTTCATGCAATGAATACTAAATTTGTTGAGTTCAGAGGTAAGTTTCTATTATTCATTAATATTTTTACGTATGCATGTTATGCATTCGGTTTTTGGTATTCGCTCAAGAAGAGCAAATTATCTCCAATAAGACAATAAATATTTGAAAGAATTCTTAATAGATAATCAAGGTTATATTACGAAGTTAGTAGAGCTTATTGCAGCTTTAACAGGAACAGTTTACGTTAGAAAAAACAAAAACTCAGTCACAAAGATTTTTGTTCTTTATCTATGGATTACTTTTGTTACAGAGACAATAGCTATGTATACATATTTATTGCAAAACAATTATGATTACCAATGGTTCATAAATATTAAGAACAGTGGTTTTTGTTATAATAGATGGCTCTACAATATTTATTCTTTTATAGCAATAGGTTTAATAGGGTTATTTTATTCTAACTTAATGAGTACTAAATTGTTTAGAGGTATTATACAAGTTTTTTTCATAGTGTTTTGCATTTTTGCTTTCTTCTTCTTTACTCTTACAGATGCTTTTTTTTCAAGGTCATTGCCATATGTTTTTGTCTTTGAAACAGTAATTGTTTGTATATATGTAATATTATATTTCATAGAATTAATGAAGAGTGAAGAAATGCTCAACTTTAAAAAGTTACCTTCGTTTTACATTAGCATTGCTCTGATGTTATGGCATTTATGTGCAACACCTCTATTTATATTTGATTCCTATTTTTTAGCAATCAATACTAAATTTGTTGAATTTAGATACTTGTTCTTATTAATTATAAATATTTTTACATACTTATGTATTTCATTCGGTTTTTGGTATTCGCTCAAGAAGAGCAAGCGATAAATGAAGAACAGATAACGTTAATTGGTTATGTTGTTTTTGTTTTGCTATTACTTTCAGTAATGGTGATACTCTTTTTTGTAACCTTCCAAAAAAGAAAAAACAAGTTATTGTTAGATCAAATCAAGCAACAAAAAGCATTTGATGAAGAAATTTCTAGATCTCAAACAGAAATTCAAGAAGAAACGCTAAAACATGTTGGGAGGGAGCTTCATGATAATGTAGGTCAATTACTAGCATATGCTAATATGCAACTCAATGCTTTATCGGCTAAGGTTCCAGATGACATGAAAAGGAATGTTGATGAAACAACGCAAATTGTTAAAGATAGTTTGAAAGAAGTACGTTCACTATCAAAATCTTTAAATAACGATGTGCTATCAAATATAGGATTAGAGGAATCTTTAAAGAATGAATTACAGCGATTAAAACGTATGGACTTTTCTTCTACAGAGTTGAAGTCAATTGGTGTGAAAAATGAACTTAATGATAAGAAGCATGGCATCATTATCTTCAGGATCTTTCAAGAGTTCTTTTCTAATTCAGTAAAATATTCCGAAGCAGATGAAATCAAAGTTATTTTAGATTATCAAACAGATCAATTAGTAATCACAGCATCAGATGATGGTAATGG
>CAJQOA010000108.1 GCA_905479815.1 uncultured Psychroserpens sp. | reverse complement strand
ACAGACATGCAACGTAATGTTCGTGGCGAAGTTATAGCTTCTACTTTTGATAAAGAAGCCCATGAGCATGTAAAAATTGCTAATATCGTTTTAGAAAAAGCAAAACGTCTCGTAGAATGTGGTCATGATGTTGTAATTCTTTTAGACTCAATAACACGTTTAGCAAGAGCTTATAACTCTGTACAACCAGCATCTGGTAAAATATTAAGTGGTGGTGTCGATGCAAATGCATTACACAAACCAAAACGTTTCTTTGGTGCTGCACGTAACATTGAAAATGGTGGATCACTTACAATTATAGCTACTGCATTAACAGAAACAGGTTCTAAAATGGACGAAGTTATCTTCGAAGAATTTAAAGGAACAGGTAATATGGAATTACAGTTAGATCGTAAAATATCTAACCGTCGTATATTCCCAGCAATTGACTTAACATCATCTAGTACGCGTCGTGATGACATTTTATTAGACGCAACCACAATACAACGTATGTGGGTAATGCGTAAATATCTTGCTGACATGAACCCTGTAGAAGCTATGGAGTTTATTAATGATAGATTTAAGCAGACAAGAAACAATGAAGAGTTCTTAGTGTCTATGAACGGATAATTTTTAACAGTACAATAACAGTACAAATCAAACATAAAAAAGCCTTGACTTATGAAGTTCAAGGCTTTTTGTTATTTATAAATAAAAGATATTTTTCTAATTAATAAGCCATTAAAAGCTCTTTGTATTCTTTCAAATCGGCAAGATTACCTTTATTATTAAGGTTTCTTGCTAATGCAATTACATACTTAAGACTTTCTACAGGTGAAGAATCTATTTCAACAGCCTCTACACCTTCCTCCTCTTCATCTATAGGCTCATCACCAAGAACAGGAATAAGAAACGACTCATGCTTTTCTATGTGTTCATAGGTATACCTAAGAACCTTTACTAAAAGTGGAGATTTTTGCTCTTGATCTATAGCGTAAACTCTCAACTCTTTGATATCGTCGATTAGAGTATCTGAATTAATTCCTGTATCATCAAGATTTTTAAGAATTTTATCAATTAATTTGATTGCTTTTGAATTTTCCAATGGTGAAGATTATGTAATTAGTTAATTTTATGATTGCAAATTTATATTTTTTAAATCAAGTACAGATCCTTTTTGATAATTTTCCCATTTAATAAATTGACAACAACTTTTTGTGTAGACATTAATCAATTCTAGAAACAAAATTTAGATCACAAAAAAAGCCTCTCGTTAGAGAAGCTTAATCATTTTTATATTTTAGCATTTAATTAAGCTTAGCTTAAAGAAGCTACATGCTTAGTTAAAGTTGATTTTAAATTAGCTGCTTTGTTATTATGTATAACATTATTTTTAGCTAATTTATCAATCATTGAAATAACTGCTGGCAAGTATTCACTTGCGTCTTTAGCTTTTTCCATGTCACGTAATCTCTTGATAGCACCACGAGTTGTTTTGTGTTGGTATCTGTTACGTAAACGCTTAGCGTCGTTACTTCTAATTCTCTTTAATGCTGACTTATGATTTGCCATTGTTTTTTCTTTCTTGTTAAAAAATTGTAGCCCGTAGGGGAATCGAACCCCTCTTACATGGATGAAAACCATGCGTCCTAGCCGATAGACGAACGGGCCATTTTAGTTATTTCAGTAGCATTTTAATAAATTAAAGCGCTTTTCAAATGAACAAGCAATTACTCATTGCGGATGCAAAAATACAACTATTTTTAAATGTTGCAATACCTTGGCAAAGTTTTTTGAAAAAAATTTAATATGCCTTAGCAAATAACACTCTATTTGTTGATGGATTACCAGTAAAAATGCACTTTCCAGCTTCTTTTTTAACATCCATTGGAATACACCTAATAGTTGCTTTTGTAATCTCTTTTATTTTTTGTTCAGTTTCTGCAGTACCATCCCAATGTGCAGAAATAAAACCTGTTTTACTTTCTAAAACAGTTTTAAATGTTTCAAAATCATCAACTTCTGTAATATGAGTATCTCTATAATTAAGTGCTTTACTGTACAATTCATCTTGAATTGTTTTTAACAACGAATGAACTGTAGTTGTTAAATTTGACATAGAAACGACTTCTTTAGTCAAAGTATCACGTCTTGCTAATTCAACTGTTTGGTTATCTATATCTCTTTGCCCAATCGCAATTCTCAATGGCACTCCTTGCAATTCATGTTGAGCAAATTTTGCTCCTGGCCTATGTGTTGTTCTAGCATCAAGCTTACATGATACGCCAAGCGCTTTTAATTCCTTAATGATGCTATTAGCCTTTTCTGTAATAGTTTCTAGTTGTTCATCTGTTTTATAAATAGGTACAATAACAACCTGTGAAGGTGCTAAATTTGGTGGTAACACCAAACCTTTATCATCACTATGCGTCATGATTAAAGCTCCCATTAGTCTTGTAGATACTCCCCAAGATGTTGCCCAGACATAATCCTGTTTACCTTCATTATTAGTAAACTTAACATCAAATGCTTTGGCAAAATTTTGGCCTAAGAAATGTGATGTTCCTGCTTGTAATGCTTTTCCATCTTGCATTAATGCTTCAATACAATAAGTTTCAATAGCTCCTGCAAAACGCTCACTTTCTGTTTTCACACCTTTTATAACTGGAATTGCCATAAAATTTTCTGCAAATTCTGCATAAACATCATTCATCTGTTCTGCTTCTATAAGAGCTTCAGCTTTTGTTGCATGGGCTGTATGACCTTCTTGCCATAAAAACTCGGCAGTACGAAGAAATAAACGCGTTCTCATTTCCCAACGCACTACATTGGCCCATTGGTTAATTAATATTGGTAAATCTCTATAACTTTGAATCCAACCTTTATAGGTATGCCATATAATAGCTTCACTTGTAGGGCGCACCACAAGCTCTTCTTCCAACTTTGCTTCTGGATCTACTCTAAGTTTCCCTGGATTATCAGGATCATTTTGCAATCTATAATGTGTAACAACAGCACATTCTTTTGCAAAGCCTTCAGCATTTTTTTCTTCGGCTTCAAACAAACTTTTAGGCACAAAAAGTGGAAAATATGCGTTTTGATGACCTGTTTCTTTAAACATTCGGTCTAATTCAGCCTGCATTTTCTCCCAGATTGCATATCCATAAGGCTTTATCACCATACACCCTCTAACAGCGGAATTCTCTGCTAAATCAGCCTTTACGACCAATTCATTATACCATTTTGAATAGTCTTCTGCTCTACTTGTAAGGTTTTTACTCATTTTTAGTGTTTTGGCACAAAATTTGTGATTATGTTAAAAAAAGAAATAGTTCAGCAAAACTAACTATTTTTGTAATGTTCAACAATAAAAATCAATAGATATGCAATTAAACAATTACATACAGACTAAGTTTCCATTTTTTGTTGCACTAAGTTTAACATTCTTGTTAGCTTCTTGTGGATCATACCAATATGTTGGTTATGATAGTGATGGTATATACAACGACAACGAAGATGTTGTTTATGAAGAAGCAAGAACAATCCCTGCTGAAGACCAAAGTGTCTATAAAGACTATTTTACAGAAAAATCATTACAATACAGCGAAATACCTAGTGATGGTAGCGCCATATTTACAGATATAGATTCATACGAAGGTGATTATAATGACGAACCATCTGATGAAGTCCAAACTGGTTATGCTGGTTGGGGACAATCAACTTCAGATGTGACTATAAATGTTTATGACAACTCATGGGGTTGGAATGCAGGATTTGGTTACGGATTCAATAATTGGAGATTCAACAGATTTGGTTGGAATAGACCTTGGGGTTATAATAACTGGGGTTGGAACGCTGGCTTCGGCTGGAATGGTTTAGGCTGGAATACAGGCTTCGGTTATGGAAACGCATGGAATCATTGGGGTTGGAATTCAGGATTCGGTAATGGCTATGGATGGAATAACAATTTTTGGTGCCCACCTTACTATAGAAACAACTTTTATGGAGGTAATAGTTATGCATACAATTATGGAAGAAGAGGAGCAAACTCATCTAACCTTAATAGAAACCGAAATGGAAATTACTCAAGAAGAAATTCTTCAACAGTTAGAAATAATTCAAGTGTAAGGCCTAGAAGTACAAGCTCTTCAGTGAGACCTAGAAGCACGAGCACTTCTGTAAGACCTAGAAGCACAAACTCTTCAGTGAGACCTAGAAGTACAAACTCTTCAGTGAGACCTAGAACATCAACACCAAGAAGAAATAACTCAAGTGTAAGACCAAGAACTAGTACAAGGTCATCTACACCAAGAGCATCATCATCTAGAAGCAGCAGTAGAAGTTCTTCTTCAGCAAGAAGCTCAGGAAGTAGTTCTAGTAGATCTTCAGGATCATCTAGTTCTTCAAGTAGAGGAAGTTCAGGACGTAGAGGTAACTAAGTTTTATTTAAAAAAATAAATTCTCAAAATTTCAATATGAAAAAATTAACTATACTAGTTATAGGTGTCCTATCTATGTCAAATATTATGGCTCAAGATATATCAGATGCACTTAGATATTCACAAGATGAAATACAAGGAACAGCTCGTTTTAGAGCGCTTAGCGGTGCTTTTGGAGCCTTAGGAGGCGACATGTCTGCTGTAAGTATTAATCCGGCAGGATCAGCTGTATTTACTAGAAGTCATGCTTCTATTTCACTATCAAGTTTAAATGTTGACAATGACATATCTTATTTTAATGGCAGAAACTCTTCTTCTGATTCAAAAATAGATTTAAATCAAGCTGGTGCGGCATTTGTTTTTCAAAGTACAAATGAGTCTTCTTCTTGGAAAAAATTTGTTCTTAGTGTAGCGTATGACAAAACTGCTAACTATGATGATCAGTGGCTTGCTTCTGGAACGAACACTAATTCTATAGATAGTTATTTTTTAGCTTATGCACAAGGCCTTAGATTAGACGAGATTTCAGCATTCCCTGGTGAAACACTTTCTGATGCTTATGCTGAAATAGGCTCTTTTTATGGCTTTGGAAACCAACAAGCATTCTTAGGTTATGAATCTTTCATCTTAGAACCTGCAAGTAATACAGATGAAAATACAGTTTACACATCTAATATTGCTCCTGGATCATTCAATCAATCGTATAATTATGTTGCTAAAGGTTATAATGGAAAATTTAGTTTTAACGCAGCTACTCAATATGAGGATAAATTATATTTAGGAATAAATCTAAATACACATTTCATTAATTATGAAAGATATACATATTTAAATGAGTCTAATTCAAATGCAGGCTCTCTGGTGACTAATATAGATTTTGAAAACAATCTTTTAACAACTGGTAATGGTTTTTCATTTCAATTAGGAGCTATTTTAAAACTAACAAACGAACTCAGAGCTGGTTTTACTTATAATTCACCAACATGGTTTACAATTACTGAAGAAACATCTCAAAGTCTTTCTACATTTGCTACAGATTCCGAAGGTTCTTTTAGCACTAATGTTTCTCCTAATATAATAAATGTTTTTCCTGATTATAAGCTTCAGTCGCCTGGCAAAATCACAGGTAGCTTAGCTTATGTTTTTGGAGAACAGGGCTTAATAAGTTTTGATTACTCTAGAAGAGATCATACTAAGACAAAATTCAAACCAACTTCTGATGCTTTTTTTGCTTCTCAAAATGATATTATGAATACGATATTCAAAACTGCAAACACATATAGAGTTGGTGGCGAATATAAAATCAAACAAATTAGCCTTAGAGGTGGATATAGGTTTGAAGAGAGTCCATATGAAGACGATTCTTTCTATGGTGATTTAACGGGCTACTCGCTTGGTATAGGTTATAACTTTGGTAACACCAAGTTAGACTTAACGTATGACCAAGCTGAGAGAATGACTAGTAATCAATTGTACTCTGTTGGTTTAACAGATGCAGCCATTTTAAATTCTAACAACTCTAATATTACATTAACATTAGGTTTTAATTTATAGGAAATCAATATTATTTTCTACTGAAAAGTGCTAGACTAAAGTCTAGCACTTTTTTTATTAAAGATATATAACAAAGAAGCTTTAAAGCTTCATTTAACTAACTATATCTCGAAATTACTATAGCTTTATTTGAATATAGCCATAGTTAGCATTACTATCAAAACAGCAGAAAACAGAACACATAAATAGAGTATTGAAACAATTTTACACAATAGTCAAATATAGAATACCAAGTTATCTAGATTCAAAATAATATTAGCGTATATCGTTATTCTAAATCTTACATATCAACGTAAAACAACGTATTCTCAACAAACTAAAAAAAGGCTACGTCATTGACGTAGCCTTTTTAATATCGTTTATTTAACAATTATCTTTTCAGGGTAAAATGGGCTTTAAATTCTTTACGCTCACCTGTATTAGGCTCGTTGTACTCTGCTACAAACCAGTAGTCGCTTGATGGTAATTGGTTACCGTTGTAGGTACCATTCCAGCCTGCTCCTGTTGGATTGAG
>CAJQOA010000107.1 GCA_905479815.1 uncultured Psychroserpens sp. | reverse complement strand
GATACCAAATATGAATTTGGAAAAACAAAAGATGGAAAAATCGTCTTAATTGATGAAATCCATACACCAGATTCTTCTCGTTATTTCTATACAGAAGGCTACCAAGAACGTCAAGATAATAACGAAGCTCAAAAACAGTTGTCAAAAGAGTTTGTGAGACAATGGCTAATAGCTAATGACTTTCAAGGTCTTGACGGACAAACCGTCCCAGAAATGAGTGATGAATACATCAAGACAGTAAGCGATCGTTACATCGAACTTTATGAGAAAATCATGGGTGAAACCTTTGTGAAAGCTGATGTGTCAAATATTCAAGAACGTATAGAAAAGAATGTCATATCCTATTTAGAAAGTTAATTAGATTTCAATTCGTCTAATTTTTTTCTTGAATCTGGATTTTCTTTTATAGCTAAGGCTTTTTCAAAACTTTCTATAGCTTTATCTTTGTTTTTAATATGTAAATAGTAGTCTCCTAGTGAGTCATACACATTAAAGCTTTTAGGGTAATAGTCTACATTCAATCTAAAAAATTGCCCTGCTAAATCTGCGTTTTCCATTCCCAAAAGGCGATATCCCATCCCATTGAGCATACTTTCATCAGGTTTGTTATCATAACCCAATGTCCTAGAGGCTTTAGCATAATGTGTTTTCATTTCATTTACAATATCAGTATTATCATCTAAGAGGTCAGAAAACTCAACATTGAATTTATAAAAATCAAAAATAAATCGCATCCCATCATACGTTGTAATTAGAGGTGCTGAATTATGAGTGTCGTTTTCATAATATTTAGATGCAAATAGGAGGTTAGTATTCTTTCCGTTTTTTAGAAGATCTCTTGTTTCAAAAATTGAATTGATATGACTTGCCATTTGTCCCTTTTCTTGTCTCACAGAAACTGTATCCATGCCTTTTTCTAGAGTATTTGCAATTCCCAAATACAATGATTTGTTTTTAAACTTGTCATCTTTGAGATTGGTGTTTTTATAGGCTGTTAATAGTTTTTTATCATTCCACCACATTGATGGATCAATGGAGATATAGCTATTGAATAATTCAGGTTTTTCAAGTAGTGCATTCATTACAAATAAACCACCAAATGAATGTCCAATTAACATTTTATAAGGTTCTGTAGGATATGTTTTGTCTATGTAAGGCACTAGTTCTTTTTCAATAAAAGACAAGAAATTCTTGCCGCCTCCAGATGCGTTTGCTAGTCCTTCTGGAACCATTGGCGGATTTGGTTTCGCTTTTGAATGCGTTAGATCACGTGTTCTATCTGTATTTGGTATCGCTACAACAATCATTTCTGGTGTAATATTATTACCACTGAATCGCTGGAGCATACCTACAACAGAAGTAAAATGGGCATTACCATCTAATAGATATACAACAGGGTATTTTTTTTTAATAAAAAGGGAATTAGACCCTTGATTTGGAACATATATCATTAATTCTCTTGTTTCTCCAAGAATTTTTGATTGGATACTATCCATTTTTCCAATAACAATATCATTTTGACCCAAAAGAGGACCACTTAAAAAAAGAACTAGGATTGTAATAATCAGTGTGTGATTTTTCATGTGATGTTGGTTTGTTATATTTTCAAGTTACGTGTTTAGAATTGTCACATCTAATTCATCTTATAAACTCAATTGCTTTTTGTTTGTTATAAATTTATAACTTAGTTTTTAATCCTCCTAATAACTTTTCTAACACCTTTATAAATAAACGCATTAGTTTTTACATAGTAGAACGATATAAAACAAACCACAATCATAAATACGATAGCGCCAATAATAGCTTGCGTTGGATTCAAAGCTTTAGCATAAAAATGTTTGAGACCAAGTCCTGTGAAACTTCCGAAGATGATAATAAAATGAATCACATAGATGGATAACGTTTTTTGACCGATTTTACCAATCAGAGAACCTTTTAGAAATGGTTCTGCTGCATAGAATACACCGAGTAACAATAGTACATTTCCGAAGCGAGAAAATAGATAATTATAATAGGCCGAAGCTTTAAATAGTTCAATATCTGTCCAGAAATAGAGTTTCATTAAAATGTACGATGAGTATTCTACGATAATACTTCCGAAGATAAAAAAACAAACAACCGTAACTAAACGAAATCTACTTCTATGCACATGAGAAAAGAATACTGTAGCTAAATATCCACCAAAAGCTGTAAACCCAAACCATGGTAAAATAGTAAAAATAGAGCCATTTGATTTTGTCATATAATTAGCAAATAGGATAGGTGTTTGACTTAAATCCAAACTGCGATATAGAGGCTCTGTTAAAAAGCATAGGCACCCTAAAGCGAATAATAGAATGGATAGTAACTTGACATGTTTTCGAAGCAAAACATAACAGCCAATAAGAATTATAAGCGATAAGCCAATGCATTGTAACACATCAATAACAAAGATATATGTATTAAAATCGCCATACAACCAACTAAAGATGTCAATACGAAGCGCATAACCTATGCCTATTAAAAGTAGTCCTCTATAAAACCCTTTTTTGATTCTTGGTTTATCATCACCTTTATCTTTTGCTTTCAATAACAGATATAAAAATACTAAACCAGAAATAGTAAAAAATGTAGGTGCAGTAATGCCTCTAAAATATGACCAAATTTGATACGCAATATTAGATTCATCTCTATAAATAGGGTCGAGGAGTGTGTCTATAAAATGACCTTGTAGCATCATTAAGATCGCAAAAGCACGCACTGCATCAATAAAAAAGAGTCGGTTGGTTTTCAAAAATGATTACATTGAGAATATAAAGATACTTTTAATTTTGTGCTTGAAGAAGTTTAATGTCTTTGAAGGCGAATTCTTATGTGTTAATCTAAAAATAAAAAAAGGAACTCATTACAAGTTCCTTTTTCAAATAATCTGACTAATTAATAAATAAAATTCTTTTTCATAAAAATTTTTAACGAAGTTAAGTTTCAGATTTTGTTAAACACATTAATATATTTAAAGTTTTGTAAAGTTTTGTAAAGCTTCAATTTGAATCACTTATTTTGATAAGTTTGTATTATGACTAAAAATAGACCGCTACTTATTATTGTTTTCTTTTTAATAGTTTCAATCTTAATTGCTATATACTTTCAGTTTACATTAGTTAAAAAAACATATGTAGATAACAAATTACAATTAGAATATGAATTTGTAGACTCTATTGAGCATGCCCTTTTTTTAGTAGAAAACGAAAAAGAGAATAATCAAATATCCCACGAAGATTTTCATACTAATATTACATCATACATCGTTAAAAATTATAATCATCATGATCATGAAATGTATAATGAAGAAGAATTTAATGAGTATAATGAATCTATATTAAGTGATGATTATTCGTATAAAATGGATTTTGATAGGGGACACTTTCCTGAAATGAAGCGCTTTTTAAATGAATTTATAAAAGAAAGGGAACTTAAAGTTGCATATGAAATAACGTTTCTTGAGGAGCTTTCTTTTCAAGATTATAAAAGACTTCATTCTAATTCAGATTTATTAATTTCATATTCATTTGGATCTTTTGATATTAATTTTAAAAATGAAGAGCCACTACTCATATCAGAAATAAAAAATATTATTTTGTCGTCCTTATTCTTTATTTTGACAATAATTTTTTGCGGTACTTTATTGATAAAAAAATACTTAAACGAAAGAAAATTATCGGTATATAAAAATGAATTTATTAATAACCTCACACACGAGTTACAAACACCACTAACAGTATCTAGATTAGCGGTAGAAAAATTAACTATAGATTTAAAAGACAACAGTAAGCTTAGTAAATATGTGGCTATTGTTGGAAAAGAAAATAATAAAATAGAGCAGCTAACAAAACGTATTTTAAAGCTAGCAGAATTAAAAACTATAATTTCTAAAAATGAAGAAATTGATGTGTCAGAATCTATTAAAAATATAATTAGTAGATATGAATCTTTATTAGAAAAAGAAGATACATTATTAACAGATTTAAATCATTTAGAATTAAAGTTGCAAGGTAATGAAGAACGATTTTTAGATTTATTAGATAACCTTTTAAGTAATGCTATTAAATATTCAGTATCTCCCAGAAATATAGTTATTAAGACCAATATAAGTAATAGAATGCTTTATTTATCTATTAAAGATAATGGGATGGGGATTCCAAATGAGTTTGAAGATAAAATTTTCACACCTTTCTTTAAAGTACCTAAAAATGATACACACGAAATTAAAAGTCATGGACTAGGACTAAGTTATGTTGCAGAAATTGTAAAGCAAATGGATGGTGAGATATCAATGACTAGCGAGTTAAATAAAGGAACAACGTTTAATATTATTCTGCCTTATGAAAACTAAATTACTGTTAGTTGAAGATGAAAAAACACTATCAGAACTCTTAACAGAGTTTTTAGAGACAGAAGGTTATAGTGTTCATTGTGCTTATGATGGAGAAGAAGGCTTTAAACTGTTTAATAGTATCAAACCAGATATTTGCATCTTCGATATTATGATGCCCATTTTAAGTGGTTTTTCTTTATTAGAAAAGGTAAGAAGTGTTAATTCTGAAATCCCCGTTTTATTACTTACAGCAAGAGGGCTAAAAGCAGATATTATTAATGGTTTAAAGTTAGGAGCTGATGATTATGTTACAAAACCTTTTAATTTTCAAGAGTTAAACTTAAGATTGAAAAACATTTTAAAAAGAGGAAACACTTTAGGAGATAAATCGACATATAAGATTGGGAAATATAATTTTAACCATAATACACAACTATTAGAATTCGAATCTAGCAAGCAAATACTAACGACAATGGAAGCTAATATGCTGAATTTGTTTTTTTTAAATAAAAATAAAACACTAGAAAGAAAGGAAATACTCCAAGCTATATGGAATAGTGACGACTTTTTTAATCATAGAAGTACAGATGTGTTTGTATCTAAATTAAGAAAATACTTAAGTAAAGACCCCTCAATAAAAATACTTAGTATTCGAGGGAAAGGGTATAAGTTGATTATATAATTAAGATATATTGGTCTTAAAAAAAGCTGATAGATTTATAAATCTATCAGCTTTTTTGTTTCGCACTTATTTCAATACATTTATACAAACAAAAACAATTTGGAAACACTAGACCAATTAACAGCAGATTTCTCTTCACTAGCATGGGGAATTCCATTAATAGTGCTACTCATAGGTGGCGGACTTTATTTACTTATTGTTTCAAGGTTTTTGCCATTTAGATTTTTTGGTCATGCCATAAAAGTGCTTCGTGGTCATTATGATGATCCAAATGATCTTGGAGAGATTAGTCATTTCAAAGCTTTAACCACCGCATTATCTTCAACTATTGGCATGGGTAATATAGCAGGTGTGGCATTGGCAATTTCTGTTGGCGGACCTGGCGCTATGTTCTGGATGTGGGTTACTGCTATTGTAGGAATGAGTACTAAGTTTTTTACATCCACACTGGCAATTATGTATAGAGGTAAAGATAGTAATGGCGATTTGCAAGGTGGTCCAATGTATTTTATTACAGAAGGTTTAGGTAAAAACTGGAAGTTTCTAGCGATTATGTTTTCTTTCTTCGGAATGTTAGGCGCACTTCCTGTTGTTAACGTCAACCAATTAAAACAAGCTATTAATGACATTGTTTTGATTCCTAACGGCGTCGAAGTTAACTTGTACACAAATCTTGTCATTGCAGCAGTATTAGTCATTTTCACGAGTATTGTTATTCTTGGAGGTTTAAAGCGAATAAGTAATATTGCATCTAAAATGGTACCATCAATGGTGATATTATATTTCATTTTGGTTTTAATTATACTTGGTATTAATTATACAGAAGTTCCCAAATATTTTCTCATGATTTTTACAGATGCTTTTCAAGCTAATTATCTAGATCCAGAAAGTAATAAAGACGTTTTGGGAGGTGTTTTAGGAGCACTCATTCTCTTAGGAGTAAAACGAGGAGCATTCTCAAACGAAGCAGGAATAGGAACAGCACCAATGGCTCATGGAGCAGCAAAAACAAATGAACCTGTACGTGAAGGGTTAGTTGCTATGTTAGGTCCAGTGATTGATACTTTGATTGTATGCACGTTAACCGCTTTAGCTATTTTAGTAACAGGTGTTTGGGAAACAACATCTGGTAATGGAGTGACATTAACAGCATCTGCATTTCAAGATGCGATGCCTGGATATGGTCAATATTTGCTTATGATTTGTATCTTCATTTTTAGTATTTCCTCTTTGTTTTCTTATGCTTATTATGGAACAAAATGCACATCGTTTCTTTTTGGAGCAGATAAAAAACATTACTACAAATACCTTTATATCATTAGTATTGTTTTAGCTGCTACAACTCCTTTTGAAGCTATGATTAATTTTATTGATGGGGTTTTTGCATTGATGGCAATTCCAACGATGGTTGCAACCATTATTATGGCGCCAAGAGTTGTAAAAGAGATCAAGGCCTATAGAGAACGTTTGAAGTCTTCAACTAAATAAAAAAAAAGACTCTTCAATATTGAAGAGTCGTTTAACTGTGTTACTTAATTTGGAATTCTAACCTTTTTTTAATAATATTTTTTCGTTAGTAAACTGGTTCGCTTCATCTAAAAACAAAATCATTTTACTCCAATTATTATTTGGCTCATAATAGTTTTTGTATTGTTTTGAGGTATTAATAATAAGCTGATTTCCTTCTAACTTTGCAGTACTTATAAAAGCTCCAGTTTCATTATCTACAGATTTGTTTAGTTTGTCTAAACCTGCAACAGTATAGCCATTAGGAATGTTTAATGTAATCTTGTAATTAAAACTTCTTGGGTATGCCATGTAGATATTTGCAGTTCTATCACGTTCTTTTTCGGTCAAATCTATTTGTCCGCCAATTAACTTTCCAATCTCAATTATATAATTAGGTCCAGCCTTTTTGATTAATGCATTTTTCGCTTTAAAACTTTCAGTAAACGTAAAGTACGAATCTAAACTGTAGCGACCATTTGAATCAATAGAGTAGGTGTAATCTTCTATCTCATCGCAAGAGTATTCACTTTTCGCGCTTTCTTCAAAACGTTCTTTTTGTTTCGTTTTTAGTTTTTCGTTAAGTGCTTTAAGCTCATTAGTATATTTGATTTTATCTTTTTTTCTACGCACAAGTTCAATCCAGGATTCAGTGCCATACGCTTTATAATCTTCATAGACATAATCACTGTATAGTAAACGGTCATATTGTTGATCAGATTTTTCATGACCTTTAAAACTGTTTACAGAAGTCAATGTAAGTTCAGAAAAGTCATCATTTAAACTCATGGTCATCTCTTTTTTAGTTTCATTATCTAAATGAGAAGATGTTGGTAATTTTCCTGTTTTTATTTCATCAATTCTATTTCTACTTGCAGATAACAAATACACATCTGTGTTTTCTAACAATGGAGGAAATTCATTAATCGTAGTATGAGGTCCAAAATATGACGCATATAGCGGTTTTTCAGTTTTCAC
>CAJQOA010000106.1 GCA_905479815.1 uncultured Psychroserpens sp. | reverse complement strand
CCTAAGGTTTTATCTATATTATAAAATACATCTGTAATTTGAGAATTAACACGCTCTGATATAGCAGGTTGCCTTAATGATAATGAGAATAAGCTGTCATCAATATGTTCAAAGTGCTCTCGTAAGTCATTTTGTTTTCTTAAAAACTTACCATATTCGTTATGATTGACTTCTATGCTTTTAAAATCATTCATCAAATGCTCTTGGTCAAAAGAAAATAATACCAAGTTGTCTAAAATTTGACGCAACACATCAATATCTTCTTGCATTTGTTCTCCTCCACCCATAGACATAGCTTGAGCCATCTGCTGAGTCATTTCTTTCATTTTCTTAGCAGCTTGCTTTTGCTTTTTCTTCGCTTTTTGTTGCGGTCCTTCCGGACTCTCTTGAGGTTCACCATCCTGCTTTTCTTGTGGCTCTTGCTCTTCTTGTTTTTCTTGAGGTTCTGCTTCGTCTTGCTTATCTTGTTCTTTTTGCTCTTCTAAAGCCTCTGTTGCTTCTTTTTGATCTTGTTTTATAGATTCCTCTGTTGGTTTATCTTGAGGTAATTCCATTGGTTTTTTAAGAGCCTTGTTTTCTTTTTCAAGATCCTCCATTTGTTTCTGGAAATCTTCAAATTTCTCATTCAGTTCCTCTTGAGCTTCTTTAGTATTCTTATCCTTATTTTCTTCGGAAAGCTTCTCCTGTTCTTCAGCTAAATTCTCCAAATCTTTCATAAGCTTCTCAGCCTTTTTAGCTACGTAGAAGCGTTTTGTCAACTCTAAAAGTTGCTTTAAACTTTTCTCTTTGTTTTTGTTCTGCTTCGCTAATTCTTCTAGTTTTTGAGTGAATTCTTCTTTATTGATCTTATCCTTCATCTTCTCCAACTCGTCCAAAAGCTTCTCATCTTTTTTAAGTTGTTCTTCGTTTTCCTCTAAACGTTTTTGTAAATCTTCTTTAAACTTATCTTTCTCCTTATCTTCATTTTGAAACTCTTCAATGTTTTCCTTTAATTTTTTATTAAAGTCTTTCATTAATTGCTCCTGTTGTTTCTGACGTTTTATAAAGTTTTCAAATTTCTTTTTATCATTAAAATTAAGCTCCTCCTTTTCCTTTTGAGTTTTAGAAATTTCTTTTAGCTCCTTGTCTTGCTCTTTTAGCTTATCAAAGGTTTTGCTAATGTCTTTAATCGTTTCATTTTGCTCGTTCAATTGCTTTTGCTCCTCTTCATCTTTGGTTAGTTTTCTGTAACTAAACACTGAACTTTTAGAACTCTTATATTTATTAAGCACATCATTATCAAACACTTGGAAATACAACTCGTAATCTACTCCTTCTTTAAGGTTTAACTGATTAGGAAACGCACTTACAAACTCATCAAAGTTAGATTTTGAAACAGTCATAACTTCATAAGACTTGTCTTGTGGACTTTTACTTGGATAATACACTAATTGAAGTTTACTTAATCCATAATCATCACTAACTTGACCTAAGAAATAGAGTGTTTGATTATCTAAAGAATCCTTTTCCATCTTTACATTCATCTCAGGATAATTATCCTTAATAACGTTGATTGAAAACGCAAGATTCTCGTAATCTTTTAATGCTTCATTACTTGTACTTATGCTATAATCTGTATTATTATAAATGCGTTTTGATGCTTCAAATTTCCCTTCAGAAATAGGCTCAAAAGCAACCGTATCTTTAGAATAAAACACAACTTCATCTGTAGATTTTGTGTTGACTTTCCAGGTCACATTTGTCCCTTCTGGAATTGTAGAATTCCCAGTACTCTTTAATACCTCATCTTTCTTTTTAGTGTATGCAGGATAATCAAGTACCATTTCAAAATTTACTAGTGTTGGTACTTTTATAATATCTAAAGTATAATTCTTAGAAACCACATCATTTGCAGACAAACTGAAATTCAAAGCTTCTTTAGGTTGAGAAAACACGTACTCAAATTGTCCTGGAGCGGTTTGTTGCATGAAAAATGATTGCTCATTAAAATGAATTTGTGCGTTCTCAGGTATAATATCACCAGCTGTATTGACTGTGACTTTAAAATCTTTATTTTCTATCGCTTTTAAGTTCTCATTAACTACAAAAAACTGAAATGGTGCAGGTGGCTCATACGCCGTATTATAATTGACGACTCGTTCATAACTATCGCTAAACCAATTAATTTTTCCCGTTAAAAAAGACAGTAGTAAAATAGCTATAGGAATAGCAGCATATTTTAAATATTTGGTGTTTTTATTGAAGTTTACCGCTAATTTGAATGGAATTGGACTTAATTCTAACGATTTTTGCTCAATACTGGCTTCTAAGAGTTCAGACTGTGAGCTTTCTTGATTAAGCTGAAGTACATTCAGCAACTTATCGTTTACTTCAGGAAAATGATCTCCAATAATTTGCGACGCATCTTCATAATCAATTCCCTTTTGAAGCTTAAATAGTTTCGCTATTGGGAATATGATAAACTTAGCAAATAAGGACACCTCAACGGCAATAAATACCCAAAACAAGATCGTTCTTGCTGTTGGGCTTAACCATAAAAAATATTCAATTAATAGAGTCCCTATTAGATATAGTAATCCAATTGCGAAAAAAAGAATAGCGCCTTTTAGTAATTCATTCGTATAATAACGTTTGATGAATTGCTCTAATTTGCCTTGAATATTTTGAAAATTTCCTGCCATACAGTTAAATAACTCACTAATATAGAATTTATTTTTATGTGTAATTGCCTAAAATTGGTAAGATTCTGTTAATTTCGAGGAGCTGTGTTAAAATGAAGACCAACTCAAAACTAGTTTTCCCTATGAAAGATCTCAAATACCTTGCTGCTTTTTCAATCCCAATTGTTGCTTTTATTAGTATCTACCTTAAAGGGTCGTTCTCATATCTCACGCCAATGTATGCGTTTGTCATGATTCCGGTTTTAGAATTACTCTTTCCTGTTGATACTCATAATTTATCTTCGGATGCCGTTGACGACAAATTGAAACGAAAAACCTTCGATTGGTTGCTATATCTTAATCTTCCGGTAGTATACGGTTTAGTTTTCTTCGGAATTTATGAAGCTTCAACGTCTTCAATTGAAACATACGAACTCGTAGGTATGATCATTTCCGTAGGTATTGTTTTAGGTGTTAATGGGATTAATGTTGCTCATGAGTTGGGCCATAGGCAAACGACAAATGAACGTTTTATTGGTAAAGCATTGCTTCTACCTTCACAATACATGCATTTTTATATTGAGCATAATTTTGGTCATCATTTACATGCGGCAACACCCGAAGATCCTGCGACTGCAAGATATAATCAAAGTGTCTATTCGTTTTGGTTTACTTCAATATTTAGGCAATATGTGAAAGCGTGGGGAATTCAAGAAAAATTGCTAAAAAACAACAAAAACAGCTTCTTTTCATCAAAAAATGACATGTTTTGGTATGTTTTACTCCAAATCGGGTATTTAGTGACTGTTTTTATATTCTTCGAATCCATTGGATTGCTATTCGCTTTTTCATCAGCAATAATTGGGATTCTATTGTTAGAATCTGTAAACTACATTGAACATTACGGCTTATTACGTCTCAAAACAAAATCTGGTAGATATGAGCGCGTCAAAGAGATGCACTCCTGGAATTCAAACCATGTTATTGGTAGAATTGTTTTATATGAATTGACACGTCATAGCGATCATCACTTTAAATCGACCAAAAAGTACCAGGTATTGGATTGTCATGATGAGAGTCCGCAAATGCCTTTTGGCTATCCAACCTCAGTGGTTTTAGCTATGGTACCTCCTTTGTGGTTTAAGATTATGAATAAACATGTGCCTAAAGAGATGGTTTTGCAATAGTATTTGTTCATCGTTTACGTTTTCAGAATCTGTTGCACGAAATCTTGAACTTTGAACTACAAAAATCTATCTTTGCACCTTCAAAATTCAATCATCATGACTAAACCCGTTCGTGTGCGTTTTGCACCAAGCCCAACAGGACCTTTACATATTGGAGGCGTTAGAACAGCGCTTTTTAATTATCTATTTGCTAAAAAACACAATGGTACGTTTGTACTTCGTATAGAAGATACTGACCAAAATCGTTATGTGGAAGGTGCAGAAGATTATATCGTAGAGTCTCTTAACTGGTGCGGAATTCCGTTTGATGAAGGTGTTGGAAAAAACGAAAAATTTGGACCTTATCGTCAAAGCGAGCGTAAGCACTTATACAAGCAGTATGCAGATGAGTTGATTGAAAAAGGCCATGCTTACTATGCTTTTGATACATCTGAAACATTAGATTTCCATAGAAAAGATCATGAAGCTAATGGGAAAACATTTATATACAATTGGCACAATAGACTCAAATTAAGCAACTCTTTATCGCTTTCTAAAGAAGACATAAAAGCCAAATTAGATGCTGGTGAGGATTACGTGATTCGTTTTAAATCACCTCAAGATGAAACATTGCGTTTAAAAGATATTATTCGTGGTGATATAAAAATTGACACCAATGTTTTAGATGATAAAGTATTGTTTAAAAGTGATGGGATGCCAACCTACCACCTAGCCAATATTGTGGATGATCATTTAATGGAAATCTCTCACGTAATTCGTGGTGAAGAATGGTTACCGTCGTTAGCATTACACTATCAATTGTATGATGCTTTTGGTTGGGATACACCTGAGTTTGCTCACCTTCCTTTGATTTTAAAACCAACTGGTAAAGGGAAATTAAGTAAACGTGATGGAGATAAATTAGGGTTTCCTGTATTTCCTTTAGAATGGACAGACCCAAAATCTGGTGATGTATCAAAAGGTTATAAAGAAGAGGGTTATTTTGCAGATGCCATGATAAATTTCTTATCCTTTCTAGGATGGAACCCAGGAACAGAGCAGGAAATTTTTAATCTAGACGAACTCATCGCTGCGTTCGATTTAGATCGCGTTAATAAAGCTGGAGCTCGTTTTGATCCAGATAAAATTAAGTGGTTTAATCATCATTATATGCAAGAGCAGGATAATCACGGTTTGGCTAAAGCGTTTCAAGATTTAAGACCCGAATTAAAAGATATAGATAACCAATATATAGAAATGGTCATCGCCTTAATTAAAGAGCGAGCAACATTTGTAAGTGATTTTTGGGATTTAAGTCATTTCTTCTTTGCCGCACCTTCTGAATTTGATGAAAAGGCTTCTAAAAAAGCAATTAAAGAGGAAACCTCAGACATTTTAACCAAGGTTAAAGAACTGGTTGAGAGTGTTGATGATTTCACGGTAGACCATCTTCAAACTGCTATAAAAGGATGGATTACATCTAATGAGATTGGCTTCGGAAAAGTAATGATGCCTTTCCGTTTAGCACTTGTTGGAGCTTTACAAGGTCCAGATGTGTTTGATATTATTTATATGATTGGAAAAAAGGAAACGTTGAAACGAATTGACAGTTTGATTGCTATAATTTAAGTTTTAAAAAGTAACCCATATGTGTATTCTAAGATTCCTGTATGTACAGGAATTTTAGAATGTAATCATCAAAGCAAAAGACAACATCGTTTGATTACCTTCAAAACGATCTGCGTTTTCTAGATTAAAATCGTTGTCGTTCAACTTTCCGAAGATATTTGTAAACCCGTAACTATAGGCAGCACGCAATTTAAAGTTCCCCATTCCTACAGATGCTCCGACAACGCCATTGGCATTGAACTTAGAGATATCACTAAGGTTTTCTGCAAATAAATTATCATACCCTTCAATGATGAAGTTCTCTTGGCTATCATCTTTTAACTCTAGACCACTATTAAATTGTAATTGTGGGCCTAAATCTAAAGTCACATAATCAGATATTAGCTTTATATGCAGTAAAAAGGCCACCTGAGCCATTTTAATATCATACTCTATAGGTTCTTGAGTTATGGTAGTTAAGCTTGGTCTTCCTGTGATTTCAAGAGCGTTTTGAGAAAATTGGAAACCATAACTTACCGTGTACCATTTATGAGGAATATCAACTGTTGCTACCATTCCTCCAATAAAACCATCGCCACTTTTTGTTGTGAAATTATCTGTTTTAATATCATATTGAGTTAACCCTCCAATTAAACCTATCCCATTTTTTATTTTATAACGTCTATGTTGTGCTACAGAAACTGTAACAAAACCTATACAAAAGGCTACTAATAATATAAACTGTTTTTTTTGCATGACTTAAGTGTGTGAATTGAACAAATATAACTTAATTTAGTAACTGATTATTTTATCTAACCATTAAAAAAACGTCCATGGGAAATTTTATTTACATACCAATTGCCTTTTTTGGCTTAATTATTTTAGTTTCGTCTTTCTTCGTTGTTAAACAACAAACTGCTGCTATTGTTGAGCGTTTTGGGAAGTTTCAGACTATCAGACAATCTGGTTTACAGATGAAAATTCCTTTAGTAGATCGTATTGCTGGGAAATTAAGTTTAAAAATTCAACAACTCGATGTTATTATAGAAACTAAAACTTTAGATGATGTATTTGTGCGTTTAAAAGTCTCTGTGCAATACAAAGTAATTAAAGACAAGGTATATGATGCTTTCTATAAGCTTGATTATCCACATGATCAAATTACATCTTATGTGTTTGATGTTGTTCGTGCCGAAGTACCTAAAATGAAATTAGATGATGTCTTCGTTCGTAAAGATGACGTAGCTATTGCTGTAAAATCTGAGTTAAACGATGCCATGGCAGAATATGGTTACGATATCATTAAAACCTTAGTAACAGATATTGATCCTGATGCTCAAGTAAAAGCAGCGATGAACAGAATTAATGCTGCAGATAGAGAAAAAACTGCTGCACAGTTTGAGGGTGATGCTGCTCGTATTTTAATTGTTGAGAAAGCAAAAGCAGAAGCAGAAAGTAAACGTTTACAAGGTCAAGGTATTGCAGATCAACGTCGAGAAATTGCTCGTGGATTGGAAGAGTCTGTTGAAGTTTTAAATAAAGTTGGGATTAATTCTCAAGAAGCCTCTGCTCTTATTGTTGTCACACAACATTATGACACATTACAATCTATAGGTCAAGAAACTAATAGTAATTTGATATTATTACCTAACTCTCCTCAAGCTGGAAGTCAAATGTTAAACGATATGGTTGCTAGTTTTACAGCAAGTAATCAAATTGGTGAGGCTATGAAAAACCAAAGGAAGCACCTAAATCTAAAAAAATTAAGATATAAAAAAAACCCAAAAAGCGCAGTGTCTTTTTGAGTCGTTTTTGAATTAGAATAAATTGAAGTATTATTCTTTCTTCTTTCTTTGGTTTTTCATAGCCTCACCAATTT
>CAJQOA010000105.1 GCA_905479815.1 uncultured Psychroserpens sp. | reverse complement strand
ACACATTGCGGACGGTTTTCTGGGTTTGCTTATTAGAGAAATGTAAAAAAGCAGACCAACCGAAGTTAGCCCACTTTTTCCTCTCTAAAATATATTTAAGCTCCACCAGAATCCCTCATACTGATGGAGCATTACTACCAAAGTCTAACTAACAAGACTTCTTTGTGATTACACTGCAATTATTTAACCCTATTGCGCAATCTTTTTATGTAGTAATAAAAAGTTTAAAAATTTATTGAGTTTCATACATTTTGTCTCTCCTATCTATTTCGCCTAAGGGGCTTCCTTTGAAAGTTAAAATGTTTACAAACCCATTGTTTTTAGTAATTAGAGAGTTTTTTTCTTTAACTGCTCCAATAACTTTATTCCCATAATCTCCAGTGAGTTTATTTGTCGCTGGATCAACGTCTCCCCAAAGTTTATCTGGTTTGCCATTATCTAGAGGTTCAACAAAATAGGTGATACCTGTAATTTTTGAGCTTACAACAAATCGTCCTGTTTTGTCTGTTCCTTTGAGGAATCGTTTCATTAATTCTTGTCGTTGCATAACTTTTATTTTTAATTGTTATTCATTTTTAAATGGTGGATCCCATGTTTTTAAACTCATAATATCTTTGACTTCTTCGTAGGTTAATGGGTAGAAATCGTGACAATCTACACCTACATCAAAACTGTTCATTGTTGGGTCGTCTTTTAGACTTCCGTGAGAATGACCGTAAAGATGCCACGTACCTCTAAAGCTTGATCGCCAAACGCGCATTGCGTAATGCAAGAGCATAATTTTTTGCTTGCCGTTAGGTGCATCTGCATCATTGACATTGAGCTCGAAGTAATCTTTAATCCATTCAAATCGGTTAGGATTTGCTTGTGCAGCACCTTCGTGATTGCCTCGTATTAAAAATATTTTCCCGTTTAATTGCTCAAGAATGTCTCGCATTCGCTCTGCTTTACAGAGTCCGAAATCACCCAAATGGTACACCTTATCGTGTTTGTTAACACGACTGTTCCATCGTTTTATGAGTTCTTGGTCCATCTCTTCTACACTACCAAATGGACGATTGGTGAATTTTATAATATTCTCATGACCAAAGTGATGGTCTGAAGTGAAATATATGTTTCTTGTTTTATTCATGTTTTCTAAATTGTTTTACTGAGTGTTTTTTAGGACTTTCAGGTTTATTTTTTCTTCTTTTTTTGCTTCCTTTTCTTCTTCTTTTTAGATTTGGAAGACTTCTTTTTATTTGGCTTTAACTTGTTTTTGATTCTATTGATTTCAGAATCTATAAACGAAGTGTAACCGTTGTTGTAAACAAATAACTTTGCTTTCTTAAAAGTTTTTAATGCTTTTTTATACGCTTCTTGACATTCAAAAAGGGAGGCTTGTAATACTAAAAGCTCACCTTTCCCAACAGCTTTTACTGTGTGAGCAAAATCTATTAGTTTTTGTGCTTCATCGAAATCGTGATTCCAAATTAAAACCAAGATGTACTTTGGATAGACCTTTATAAAATCCATTTTATTTGCTAATGCTTCAGCAAAATAGTACTTGGCTTTTTCGTAATCTCCAAACTGCTCTGCTTGTAAACGTCCCATGAGATATAGTGCATAAGCATTATTGTTCTCGTATGACAAAGCGTAGTTTAAATTTTCTACGGTTTCTTCTAATTCGTATGGATAAGCATCTATGGCTTTTAACACGTAGTTGTTTAACAAATTCGTGTCCATTGTGTTCTATTTTAATAATTCATTTTGCGAAATTATTTCGCTTAAGCTCTGTTGGTGAGCTTAGTATTCTAATTGTTTTGGAAGAGGTTTAACCGAAATGGTTAACGATTGAAAACAAAAAATCCGAAACAGTGTTTTATTTGCTTCGGATCTTTCATTTATAATTTTGGAAAGTTTATCTAACGATAATCACGAAGCATCACAAAAGGTGGTATTCCTTTTGGATCGTTTTGATATGTTATAAATAAACTCATAGTTTCTAGTTTTTAATTCAACTTCTGTTTTGGTTGAAATGCGTTGCAAAGATTTACATTTATTTTTGACTTTTCAAAATTTATTTTTCTTTTTCCAGAAAATTGACTCCCATAATACGAAGTATTATATTTTTTTCAAAAAAGCAAATATTTAATCTAATTTCTTTAGAAAAGGTGTTTAATCAGAAGCTTTTAGGTAGACGAGCTCATCTTTTTTTATATGCAAATCGTTCTCAAAAAACACAGAATTACCATTTAAATCGGCCTCAATTAAATACGAGTTCCCTCTAAAATAACTTGTAATTACCGTTGCTTTTAAATTAGAATTCTTAACAAGTTTGAGTTGATTTGCATAAATAATTTTATCATTGATGATATTGAATTCACCAAAAAAGGAAGCGACTAATGATGTTTTTGGATTTTGATACAAAGCTTCTGGTGTGTCATAAGCTTCTATTTGATTGTTGTTAAGAAGCATCATTTTATTTGCAAAACCGAGTACATCATTATTATCGTGCGTTGCTACAATACAAGTGATATTTTTATTTTTCAAATATTTAAAAACACTACGTCTAAGCGATTGTTTTTTAAAATTATCAATGTGACTAAAAGGTTCATCTAGTAAAATGATTTCAGGCTGTTTGGCTAGTGCTCTGGCTAATGCGACACGTTGTTTTTGTCCGCCAGATAATGTTTTGACTTTCGTTTTAGCAAAGGCTGTGAGTTCAACCACTTCTAGCAATTCTGCTGTGCGTTGTTTCTTTTCTTTCGGGAAAAAATTAGACAGGAATTTTCCGATATTTTCTTCAACTGAAATGAATGGCATCAGTTCAAATTCTTGAGCGACATATTTCATGAAATCAGGACCGACTACTAAATTATGTTTTGGACCAAGGATTTCAATGTCTTTCCAGTGGATGTTTCCGAAGTTAAGATCATACTCACCATATAACAGTTTTAAAAGTGTGCTTTTACCAGAACCACTTTCTCCAATAATTGCGAGGTTTTCACCTTGCACAACTTTAAAAGTTAAGTCTTTTAAAACAGGTGTTTTGTTATAAGAAAAGATGAGATTTTTTACGTTTAACATTTTGTAAAAATAACAAGACCTCACAGATTGAAGTCATCTGTGAGGTCAAAGTTTTTTTTTGATAAAATTATCCTTTTACTTTCTTTTTTGTTTTACTTGGTAATACATCAAATCCCATGTTGTAAAGTGTAAACCCAAAAATATCTGCATACTGCTCAATAGTTTTAGATACTGGAGTTCCTGCACCATGACCAGCATCTGTTTCGATACGAATCAATGTAGGGTTATTTCCTGTTTGTTTGGCTTGTAACTCTGCAGCAAATTTGAAACTATGTGCTGGTACCACACGATCATCATGATCTCCTGTTGTTACCATTGTTGCTGGATATTGCACACCTTCTTTTACATTATGAACTGGAGAATACCCTTTAAGATAGTCAAACATTTCTTTATTGTCATCTGATGTACCATAATCATATGCCCAACCTGCTCCTGCAGTAAACGTGTGATATCTCAACATGTCTAGAACACCCACTGCTGGCAATGCTACTTTCATTAAATCTGGTCGTTGCGTCATTGTTGCCCCAACTAATAAACCTCCGTTAGAACCACCTCTAATGGCTAAATAATCTGAAGATGTATAATTCTCTGCTATTAAATACTCTGCAGCCGCTATAAAGTCATCAAATACATTTTGTTTTTTAAGTTGCGTTCCAGCATCATGCCAAGCTTTACCATATTCTCCACCACCTCTCAAGTTTGGAACGGCATAAATACCACCTTGTTCCATCCAAACGGCATTAGCAATACTAAATGATGGTGTTAAACTAATATTGAAACCACCATAACCATAAAGAATCGTCGGGTTTTTACCGTTGAGTTCTAGTCCTTTTTTATGTGTAATAATCATTGGTACTTTAGTACCATCTTTTGAGGTGAAAAAGACTTGATTACTTTCGTAATCTTCTGGATTGAAATCGATGTCTGGTTTTACGAAAATTTTAGACGTTCCACTTTCGATATCATATTTATAGATACTCCCAGGAGTGACGTAGTTTGTGAATGAGTAATAGAGCTCTGTATCTTCTTTTTTGGCGCTAAATCCGCCAGCACTTCCAACACCTGGTAGTTCTACGTCTCTAACTAATTTTCCGTTGTAATCATATTGTTTAGTTTTTGAAACTGCATCCACCATGTATTCTGCAAAGAAATAACCACCAGCTGTTGACGGGCTCAATACATTTTTTGTTTCTGGTATAAAATCTACCCAATTCTCAGGACTTGGATTTGAAGCGTCTACAGTTACAATTTTCTTGTTTGGTGCGTTTAGATTGGTCACCATGTATAATTTACTACCAACATTTTCTATTGGATATGTGTCACTATCTGTATGATCTAATATAGTTACTAATGGACTATTAGGTTTTGAAAGATCTTTCAAAAATAATTTATTTCCTGACGTTGATACGCTTGCGGTAATTATTAAATAATTGTCATCTTCTGAAACATTACCTCCAACATAACGGTGTTTTTCGGCAGGTGTTCCACCAAAAATTACAGGATCATTCTTTTGAGAAGTTCCTAATTTATGATAATACACTTTATGTTGATCTGTTTTTGCAGATAGTTCACTTCCTTTAGGCTTGTCATAACTAGAGTAGTAAAATCCTTCGTTTTTGTACCACGACATTCCACTAAATTTGACATCTATTAATGTGTCTTCAACGATGTCTTTAGTTTCTGTATTCATGACGAGAATTTTTCTCCAATCACTTCCTCCTTCGGAAATAGCATACGCCAATATTTTTCCGTCTTTTGAAAAACTTGCACCTCCAAGAGAGATGGTGCCATCTTCAGTAAACGTATTAGGGTCTAAGAAAACTTCTGCCGTTTTTGGATCTTCTCCTGTTTTATAACGGTAAATGACATATTGGTTTTGTAGACCATCATTTTTATAGAAGTAGGTATAATCCCCTTCTTTGAATGGTGATCCTACTTTTTCATAGTTCCATAATTTTGATAAGCGCTCTTTTAATTCTTCACGATAAGGAATGTTATCTAGGTAACCAAATGTAGATTCGTTTTGAGACTTCACCCAGTTTTCAGTTTCTGTACTTCTATCATCTTCCAACCAACGATATGGATCTTTAACCTGTGTACCGAAATAATCAGTAATGGTATCTACTTTTTTTGTTTCTGGATAGTTCACCACAATATCTCGTTTTTGTTCTTGAGCGTCTTCTTTACATGCGCTAAATGCTAGAATTGCTATTACTATTAATGAAATGTTTTTCATAATTTATAACTATTGATTAGTTGTTCTCTCAAAAATAAACAAAAAAGCCTCTACAATTAAATGCAGAGGCTTTTTTAAGATATTGTTAAGAGGTCTATTGCTTGATAAACTTCTGACTTTTAATAGAATTTCCAGAAACAATTCTTAAGATGTAGTTTCCTGAATTAAGAGCGCTTACATCAATAACATTTTGGTTTAATTTAGAATTCATAATACGTCTACCATTAATATCAAAAATAGTATATATCGCATCTTGTAAACTTTCAGTACTAGATATATTCAACTCATTTTTAGTTGGGTTAGGATAAATTACTAAATCGTTTACAAAAGAATTTTCTAAAGTAAGAGTAGCGCCTTCAACAACCTCAAGAGGTGTGTTAATCGCAGGATCACTTATAACATCTATAACACCTGATGGCCAGTATATAGTAATGTTATCTATTTCTGTTTCAGTTCCAATTCCGAAGTGTGTATTTAAAGTACTCATGTATTCAAATCCTTCACCACTTCTTACGTCTCTAATTTGAGTACCGTTGCTCGTTGTAATTTCAACTCTAGCTCCAATACCGTCAATATTACTTTGTACACCAACAGTATTTATGGTAATCCAATTGTTATTTGTTGTAAGGTTCCAATAGATGTTACCGCTATAATAAGCATCTATAAAACCATCATTATTTAAATCTCCTAAAGATCCATTTTTGTAGTTCAATTGATTAGCATCAGCATCTTCAAATGTTAAGTCTCCTTTTCCGTAAAGAATAGTTCCATTACATAAGATATCTAAGTAGCCATCGTTATCAATGTCATAATTTACGTTTTCATGACCGGTTGGAGCACCACTTACACCTGCACCTGAAGTTACATCAACAAAAGTACCGTTTCCATCATTTCTCATTAGCTTATGTGCACCAGAACTTGCACCAACAAATACATCCATATCACCATCGTTATCATAATCTCCCCAAGAAGAAGACCATGTTTGCATGATATCGGCAAGACCTAGAGATAGTGCATTTTCACTATAAGTTCCATCACCATTGTTAGTTACCATAATGTTTGTTCTTCTCTCTTCACTACCACCACATTTAGCGATGAACATGTCCATATCTCTATCATTATCATAATCTATCCAGATAGAACCATAGTTTCCTCCAGATGGGTAATCACCTAAATTAACAGGCGCGCCTGCTGTAACATTAGATTGATAGAAGGTTAAATTACCTGAACCATCATTAATATAATAAACATTAGGTGCTACATCATGACATACAAATGCATCAAGATGACCATCATTATTAATATCTACGAAGTTTGATCGTTGAGAAAAAACGTAATCTGGAGTAGAAGATTGTGTAAATCCAGTACCAGCACTATTAGATTGCATAAATGTTACACCACTACCATTACCATATAATAAATCTGTTTGACCATTTCTGTCATAATCTGCAGCAGCCATACTCCATGTTGGTAAAAAATTTGCACCAGGTGTTGTGATATCAACTTCGTTAAATCCTCCTGTGCTTAATTGATAATGAACTTTAACACTACTTGCTGATACAGATACAATATCATCTAGATGATCTCCATTCATATCAACAACAGTTAGGTCATAACCATTAGCAGACATTGCTTGTGTTGAAAAATTAACACGAGAATCAACTAAAGTTGTAAAGCTTAGCGGTCCAATCCAATTGCTATAATCTGTGCCACCACAATAACCTCTTACGAAAACTTCATAAGTTGTAGATGCAGATAATCCAGAAAGCGGATAAGCATTATTTAATGTTGTTGGAGTTCCTGAACCTGATGGTACTCCAGCGCCTGGGCTTTGTAAAACAACTTCCCAACTGGTCTCTGTACTACCTTGCTGCCAAGATATGTTTGCACTATCTACAGCAACATTGTTTGCACTTAAATTAGAAATATTTGGACAAGCAGGAGGTACTTGAGAGCTTATTGTAGGTGATTGAAAACAAAAACCATATCCCCAAATATTATTATCATCATATGAAATTCTATATCTAAAATTACTTAGCTGATTTGCGCTAAATGATGAAATATCTAATGGGTCAGATGAGAAAATTTCGTAAGATCCAGAACAAAAATTATCTGTTGGAGGATTTTGAGTACCTACTAATTCATTTCCCCAGTTTACCCAAGAACTTGAATCTGCATCCCAGTATTGAATGATTAAAATTTCACCAAAATCATGAAATACATAACTAGATCCAACTGTAATCCAGTTTTCGTTAGCGTTGAAAGCCGCTGTTAAATTTATAATTGGAGATTCTGCAGCGATATCATCATCATGTCCGTTTTGAGCATCATCATCATCATATGCAAAGTTGGCATCTACTGTTGGGTTTGCTTCAAATACATCAGTACTTGTTAGATAATCACCAGTAATGGTCCAATTTGAGTTTCCCCAGTTTGCTGGCTGATTTAAAGTTTGTGAAAAACTGTAAAATGTGCTTAAAATAAAAAGCACGAGGGTAATTTTTTTCATAGTCGGATAAATTAGTAATTTATAAAAGTAATTAAAAAGCCTCTATTTTAATAAGATAAAGGCTTTTTTATTGAATATTGAATATTTAATATTTGCTTTAACTTCTTAATATTTGATAAATTTTTGACTTTTTATTGAAGTATCAGATACAATTCTTAAGATATAATTACCTGGAGATAATTTTGAAATATCAATTGAAGAATTGCTAAGTTTTGAATTCATGACTCTTTTACCAGTGATATCAAAAATGGTATAAATCATAGAATCATTTAATTCTAAAGCACTAATATTTAAAACATCTTTTGCTGGATTAGGATAGATTACGATTTCATTAGTTAATGAGTTTTCTAAGCTTAAAGTATCACCTTCAATAACTTCCAAAGCACCATTAATCGTTGGGTTTGTAATGGTATCTATAATACCTGAAGGCCAATAAATGACGATACTATTAATTGTTGTATCTGTACCAATACCAATATGAGTGTTCATTGAATTCATATATCTAAAACCATCACCACTTTTAACGTCTCTTATTTTTACTCCAGATGGTGTATGTACTTCAACACGAGCACCAATACCATTAATATTACTAACGGTACCAGTCGTGTTTATTTTTATCCAATTATTATTGCTTTCTGCATTATTATAATAAATTAAACCAGAGTTAAAAGCATCTATATAGCCATCATTGTTTAAATCTCCATAAGATCCAGAACCAGGAAAAGTACTAGCATAAACATCAAAGGTCATATCTCCGTTATTAAATAAGACATTTCCGCCAGATACTAAATCTAAATGACCATCATTATCAAAATCAAAAGTTACAGTTTCTGTACTTGTAGCAGTAAGGACACTAATTCCTGATCCTGCAGTGATATCTGTGAATACACCGTTATCATTTCTCATAAGTTTATGAGAACCAGAACTAGCTCCAATAAAAATATCCATGTCACCATCACTATCAAAATCTCCCCATGCAGAAGACCAAGTTTGCATTGGATCTGCTAAACCTATAGCAGCTGCATTTTCGGTATAATTTTCATTTCCATCGTTGGTATACATTACATTCGTTCTTCTAGCTACTTCACCACCACATTTTGCAATAAATAAATCTAAATCCCTATCATTATCGTAATCAACCCATATAGATCCATAATCACCACCAGATGGGTAATTACCTAGCTCGTAAGGAGCACTAGCGTCGTTAGATTGATAATAAGTAAGATTCCCAGAACCATCATTTAAATAGTATACGTTTGGTGCAACATCATGACACATGAAGGCATCAAGGTTCCCATCATTATTAATATCTACGAAGTTTGAACGTTGAGAAAACACATCTTCAGGGCCAGATATTTCGGTAAAACCAGTTCCTGTACTATTAGCCCTCATAAAAGTAACTCCACTACCAGCTCCATATAATAAATCTGTATACCCATTCTTATCATAATCTGCAGCAGCTAAACTCCAAGTAGGAGGGAAATCTGCGGTAGTAGTAGCAATGTTTTTTGTAGTAAAGCCACCACCACTATTTTGTTCTCTAATATTTACATTGTTAGCAGATATTGATACCATATCATCAAGAAAGTCACCATTCATATCAACTACAGCAATTTTGTAAGTACCTGAAGTTCCAGAAGCTTCTGAAGTAAATGTTACAGGAGCAGGAGGAGGCGCTACATAATCTAACGCTTCTAAGCAAAAACTAACATCAGAATTTGCGCCAGCATAATCATATATTTGTATAATTAAATCGTCATTTATTGCCCAACCAGAAATTGTTTCAGAAACAAATGTATTAGTACATGCAATTTCTAGAGTACCTGTTGCATCCCAAACTACTATACCTGGGTTTCCAGGGCTTTCAGAAGAAAAATATAATCCAGTTGTTGTTGCTGTCCAAGTAAAGAATTGATCATTTCCTGATGGTGTACAAGACCCTTGCACGCCACTATCAGTTGTTCCATCTGAAGAAAATGTTAGATTGAATCCTGGTGAACTACAACCAGTACCTTCTGGAGAAGGCGAAATGGGTATCGCTCCACCTATAACATCATTTGCAGGTTGCCCAAATGTTGGGATGCAAAATGCTATCGCTAAAATCGTTAAAACAAGTAATTTTGATTTCATAATAATAATAATAATTTTTAATTTATTGACATTCTCCGCTAAGAGAATTAATCCATTCTTCTATTAGCCTAACACCTTCTTCGTGCTTTAGCGTTCTACCTAATAAAGGCATTCTATTTTGTTCTTCAATTGATGATAATCTAAACCTTAGTACTGAAGCTTCAATATTTCCTGGTGTAACAATATGTGTTGTGCCTGCTATTTGAGTGTCTGGTTCTACACAGACTCCTTTATTAGTATCATCTTCATTTTCATGGAATGCAAAACGCATAGGTCTATATTCACAATAGCTTTGTTCAGAGTGACAATGCGCGCAATTGATATCTAAATATGAGCGGACTCTTAAATCTAAATCAAGTGTTTCATCGCTCCATTTAACAGTAGATACTATTGATGCTGGAAGGTTATTTTCTAAGTAACCTACTTCAATCCATTTTTGTAATTGATTTGCAATACCGTCCTCATAGTTTAAATCTCTATTTAAATTTTGCGGTTTTGGACCTATTGGCAAAGGTGTGCCAAATTTATTATGACATGAAAAACATTCATTTCTTGATGGTATTCTATAGGTAACATTATTGGTTAATCCACTTTCTAACCATTCAACATCTGTGAAACTTCCTTGAGTTGTAAAGGAGGCTTCGGTTTGTTCATCATTCCAAACATATTCTGCAAAATCCCAACCCTCTTCAGTGAAATACATTAATCGGGTTTCTATAATACGTGTTGTATTACTTGGTTGTACATTATCATAGTAGAAATTTTTGATTAGTACAGATCCAATAGGGAAATCTAAAGTTGTAAAATCACTATTATAATTTGCTTTACTGCCATCTGGCATCCATACAAATCGTTTTTTAAGAGCGTAATCTGTAAATAGTGTAGAATTTAAGTTATAAGGTAAAACGCCATACACTGGTTCTAAGTCTTTCATTACACCATCAAAAAAGTTATATTCTGAAAGTGTTGCATATGGAATCTCTCCCAAATCAAAATTCACAGTTGATACAGGTGTTACAGTTATATTAACCGTTCCTGATGCACAATTATTATTGGTATCACAAATAGTATATTCAAAAGAATCACTTCCAACAAAATCAAAATTTGGTGTATAAATGATCACATCATCAGATGGATTGTTTGGTGTTGTATTTTGATCTACGATATCAATTGTACCATTTTGAGTATTCATTGCATTAAGTGTTCCGTTATCTGGAACGTTAATGTCATTAGACAATACATCTATAGTTATAGAATTATTTTGTGCTACTTCAGCACTATCTACATTTGCTTCAATTATAATGGCAACGTAATTATTATCGTCGTCGCCACAAGAAAAGAAAGCGAAAACAAAAAACAGTAAGCTTAGGTTTTGTAAGTATTTTTTTAACATTTACAGTAAAATTTGGATAGTAAATATAGATACAAACGAATCGTTTGAATAATTAATTAGTTGTAATACACTTTTTATCAGACAACAAGAGTTAATTTGTTTAAAAAACCTATGAAGTCCTGTTGCATATATAAACAGTGTAGTTTTATATATATAAAACAACTTGAATGTGAAAAACCCTACTTTTTTTATTAAAAAAAATTATAATAAATTTTGTTTCAATAAATGTTCTGCTATTTGAATAGTATTTGTAGCAGCTCCTTTTCTAAGGTTGTCACTTACAACCCATAAATTTAACGTGTTAGGTTGAGAACCATCACGACGAATTCTTCCAACGAAAACATCATCTTTTCCGTTAGCATATATTGGCATTGGGTATGTGTTTACATCAATATTATCTTGCACAACTACTCCAGGAGATTCATTTAATAAACGTCTTACTTCGACGACATCAAAATCATTTTCAAATTCTACATTTATTGCCTCACTGTGTCCGCCAGCAGTAGGAATCCTTACAGCGGTAGCAGTTACTGCAATAGTGCGATCATCCAATATTTTTTGAGTCTCTCTAACTAATTTCATTTCCTCTTTTGTATAACCATTGTCTTCAAATACATCACAATGAGGAATCGCATTTTGGTGTATAGGGTAAGGATATGCCATTTCACCTTTTATACCAGCCATTTCATTTTCTAATTGCTTTACAGCTTTTACACCAGTTCCAGAAATAGATTGATAAGTAGAAACAACAATACGTTTGATTTTATATTTTCTATGAAGAGGCGCTAAAGCCAAAACCATTTGTATAGTTGAGCAATTTGGATTTGCAATAATTTTATCTTCGGAAGTTAATTGAGCTGCGTTAATCTCTGGAACAACTAATCGTTTTGATTGGTCCATTCTCCAAGCTGAAGAATTATCAATAACTGTAATACCTGCATCAGCAAATTTTGGAGCCCATTCTAAAGACGTATCACCACCTGCAGAAAACAATGCAACATTAGGTTTCATGTCAATAGCAGTTTGCATCCCAACGACTTTGTAGTCATTACCATTAAACGAAATCAATTTACCAATTGAGCGCTCAGAAGCAACAGGGATTAATTCTGAAACGGGAAAATTACGTTCTTCAAGAACCTTAAGCATGACTTGGCCAACTAAACCGGTGGCACCAACTACAGCAACTTTCATAGTATGAAATTTTAAGGTATAAAATTATAGCTTTTATTAAATTAAACCATTTTTACAGCACACTTTTTTTGTTAAAAAAACTGCCTTTAAAATGAAGCTTATTGATTTGAAAATTGAATTTTTAAGAATTCAATAAAAAAAACCGCTTCACATGTGAAGCGGTTTTAAGTTTTATTAAATATATAATGTAGCGGTTAGCCAAGCATTATTTTTTTAATGCGTCTCTGATTTCCATTAATAAATCATTATCAGATGGTCCTGCTGGAGCTGGAGCTTCAACTGGTTTTTTAGTTTTGTTGTAAGCTTTTACAATCATAAACATAACTAAACCAACAATGATTAAGTTAATGATTGTGTTTACCCAACTTCCCCACATGATTGAGTTTTCTGGAGAAACTACTGCTCCAGCTGCATCTACAACAGCCTCATCTAAAATAATTTTCTTGTCAGCAAAATCGGTTCCACCTGTAAAGTGACCTACAACAGGCATAACAACGTTGTTTACAAACCCTGTTACTACTGCACCAATTGCACCAGCCATTATTACAGCTACAGCAAATTCAATAACGTTTCCGCCAGTGATAAAATCTTTAAATTCTTTAAACATAATTTTAATGTTTTATTAGTTAGTTATTTAATTATAAGACACCAATTTAGTTAAAAAGTCACAAATAATAGTCAAAAACACCTAACCTTTTAGTAGTGTGCGTTTTACACGTTGAGAAATAGCAGTGATTATCTCATATGAAATTGTATTAGCAGATTCTGCAAATTTTGATGCATTTGGGTGATTGCCAAAAATGATGACTTCGTCACCTTCGTTACACTCAATATCAGTGATATCAATCATAATCATATCCATACATACATTTCCAATTATTAAAGCTTTTTTTCCGTTGACAGTTACAAACCCTTTTTTATTACCGTATTGTCTACCAATCCCATCAGCATGACCAATTGGTATAGTTGCTGTTTTTTTCAAGCCTTCACTTTTATAGGCTCTATTATAACCGACTGTTTCTCCTTTTTCTATGTGATGGATTTGAGAAATCACAGATTTCAACGTGGCAATAGGTTTTAGGTTTTTATTTTCTTCTTCGGAATTTCCAAAACCGTACAACCCAATTCCGGTTCTAATCATATCTAAATGAGCTTCAGGATAATTGAGTACTCCAGATGTATTTGTTAAATGAAGCATAGGTTGGTACCCTATAGCTTTAGAAAATGTTTCTGAAATAGATTTGAATGTTTTTATCTGTTGCTCAGTAAAGGCTTTTTCATTAAAATCTTCGCTTGCAGCCAAATGTGAAAAAATTGATTTCACTTTTATAGTAGATGTTTCCGAAGCTTTAGAAACCACATAATCGATATCATTTTCCTTAAAACCTAATCTATTTAAACCAGTATTGAATTTAATATGAACAGGGTAATTGTTTTGTTTTTCTTGAGAAGCAGTAGTTATAAATTCATTTAAAATTTTAGCATTGTATAAACTAGGTTCTAAGCAACGTTCAATTAAAGTTTTAAAATTTACAGCTTGTGGATGGAGTACTAAAATAGGTGTTCTAATTCCTGCATCACGAAGTGCAACACCTTCACTAACATAAGCTACAGCAAAATAATCTACTTCTAAATTTTGTAAATAATTAGCAATGGCATTAGCATCACTACCATATGCAAATGCTTTAACAACCGCTAATATTTTGGTATGGCTATGAAGCTTTGATTTAATATACTCATAGTTGTGTTTGAGTGCTTTTAAATCTATTTCTAAAACAGTCTGTTCAGCTTTAGGCATTTGATTTACCGTCTTTGTTAGGGATTTCCTCTGGATCATTTACACTCATATGAGGTAATTTTTCTCGTAACATTGCTTTGTAATATGCTGCTCTACTTAAAGGCTCATATTCATCAACTTCACCTAATAAAACGAGTGCTTCACTTGATGCCTTTCTATAACTATATTGTGCTAAATTACCTGTTCTGGTGCAAACAGCATGAACTTTGGTAACATACTCAGCAGTGGCCATTAAATTTGGCATAGGGCCAAAAGGATTACCTTTAAAATCCATATCTAATCCAGCTACAATCACACGAATTCCTTTATTTGCTAAATCATTACAAACTCTAACAATCTCATCATCAAAAAACTGTGCTTCGTCAATACCAACAACATCACAACCATCTGCCAAAATAGGAATATTAGCAGCAGCAGGAACAGGAGTAGATCTTATTTCGTTAGAATCGTGAGAGACCACCATTTCTTCATCATAACGTACATCAACTGCAGGCTTAAAAATCTCAACCTTTTGTTTTGCAAATTGCGCACGTTTAAGCCTGCGAATTAATTCTTCGGTTTTGCCGGAAAACATTGAGCCACAAATGACTTCAATCCATCCAAATTGTTCTTTCTGATTTACTGTATTTTCGAGAAACATTTTGTAATTTTAACACTAAAACAAACGTATTGTTCGTTTTGTATAAAGGTGAAGCAAATTTATTAAAAATCAAAAACCTATTAAGGAATAAAAAATAAAAGTTATGAAAAAGAAGCTTGAAGCAGATTTAATAAGCATTGCGCATAGAGTTTTAAAGCTAAAAGGAAAAGAAGATGTGATAAAATTACATGCCGAAGCTGGAGCTTTATATGAAAAACTAAGCGTATTAAAATTTGCAAACGAGAATTTTGAAGGCGATTTACCAACAATTGGAAGTGATTCGTCTTTCTTTGGGATGTTAGATACAGCCTTTAATAATAAAGTAAGTGATAATATAGAGCTCGAAGATAAAATTTATGTCAATCTAGATGAGCATGAAGATGATGGGATTTACGAACCAGTGATGGAGAAAATTAAAGATATGGTTGCTCAAATGCCACAAGAATCACAACAAGTGGACGATATGGTAGCGACAGCTGTAGCAGATAAAAAGACACCTATAACGCATATTGAAGATATTACAGCTGGCTTTGAAGACATTCCTGTTTTTGAACCTGTAGATCAAGCTAATGAGAATTTAAGGAAGTCATTAAATGATAAACTCAAAAATGGAGGATTAAGCATTGGGCTTAATGATAAACTAGCCTTCATAAAACACTTGTTTAATGGAGAAATTGAAGATTACGAACGCGTTTTATCTCAATTAAATACAACTAATTCTTTTCAAGAGGCATCACATCTTCTAAACGATATTGTTAAGCCAGATTATAACAATTGGGAAGGTAAAGAAGAATTTGAAGTTCGTTTTTTAAATATTGTTGAGCGAAAGTTTGAGTAAATACCTTCGACTACGTTTAAATGAAAACTACTAAAATTATATATTGGGTTACTACAGCCCTTTTATCGCTGCTATTTTTATATTCTGCGCAAATGTATTTCTTTAACACTAGTTCGGTTACGGGGTATTTCGAAATGCTTAATTTCCCGTCTTACATCGTAATTCCTTTAGCTATAATAAAGGTTCTAGGTGTCATCATGATTTTATGGCGAAAAAGTAACTGGTTGACAGAATGGGCTTACGCTGGCTTTTTCTTTGACTTAGTTTTAGCAACTGCAGCACATCAAAATGCTGGACATGCTTTAGGGCTTTCGGCAATTGGTATTCCAATATTATTTGTGTCCTATTTCCTCGGAAAAAAAGTACGTCCTAATAATTTAGGTACAGCCATCCTATAATAGGTTTATCTCCAGTATTTAAATCTAGAATGTAATAGTAAGTCCCAACAGGAAGTGTTTTTGATGTTGATGGAATTCCCATATTTGGTTTACCATCCCAATCATTTTGGTAATTATTGCTTTCATAGATTTGAAGACCGTATCTATTATATATTTTAAGATTATTATCTGGAAATTCTTCAATACATTCTATATAAAAGATATCATTAAGTCCGTCGTTATTTGGTGATAATCCATCTGTAATGTAGAAGCAATTATCTACTATAACTCCTGCCTCATCCGTATTATTAGTTGCATCTCTATCAGGTTCATTTAAAGAGCTTAGTAATGCTACATTTAAAAGTGCAGTGCTTGATGATATTTGAGCAACGATTGTTAAGGTTTCAGATTGATTACTAGCTAATGAATTTATAGTCCATATAAATGTTGAATCATTAAATAGTCCTGCGGAAGCTGACGCAGACACAAAGTTCATCCCATTAGGAAACGCCTCAAGAATTTCAATAGCTGTAGCTTCTGTGGTTCCAAGATTTGTAGCTGTAATTTGAAATGTTACTTCATCTCCTATGGATGCTTCCTGAGGAGATACATTTTTAATAATTTCGATATCAACATCAGAACCATCATCTAAAACGGTAAGTGTTGCATTGGTTTGAGACGTATCTATATTGTTTTGATCTTCAAAATTATTGGTATCGTTGAGGTAAATACCTGGAACATTTGATGTGACATCAACACTAAAAGTACAAGAGGCTACACCTTCCGGAAATATCAAATTTGAAATCCCTGCAAAATTATCACCAATGTTACCTAAAAATGATGCCGTACAGCCATTTTGTGCAACCCATTGCGGTTGTGAGGCTAGCGTAATTTCTGAAGGAAAAACATCTGTAAACGAAATCTCGCTTTGTGACGGATTATCTGCTAGATTATTAATTGTAAACGTTAATGTACTCTGTTCTCCAATTGTAATTGTTGTTGGGTTGTAATTTTTGTTAAGTGTAGGCGCAACCACTTGAATATTACTAATTGAGGTATTTGTTTCTGGTGACACTTCGCGATTATCATTTTCATCTGGTGTAGCTGTTGCGATATTGTTGTAAGCACCTCCAAAACTTGGAGCAGTAACAGGGATTCTAATTTGAATTGTAGATCCTGCATCCATATTTGCAATAGTTCCAATAACACTATTATTTGTAGTACCTAAATTAGTAATGCAGGTCGCGTTTCCGTTAGTCACGACACAAGTAGGTGTTCCTGTAATTGTAAACACATCATTTACGGTGTCTTCAAAGGCAATATTTACAGCATTTGAGCTGTTTTCACTGTTTGTGATATCTATAATCCAATCAAAAGCTTGATTGACATTTACTTGGGTAAATTCTGGGAAGGTTTGAACCACTAAATCCACACAAGGCCCAAAAAAAGTAACTACTTCGACTTCATTATCATTTAAGCTGTTGTCTACATTACTATTTGCATTTCTTACTTCTACAGCATTGATCACAGGAATCGAACTAAGAGAACAATCGGTATTCCAAAGCACGGTAAGCTCAAAAGTCACAGAGCTATTTGCTGGTAAACTCCAATTATCTTCTGGTAGGATTTCCCAAAAGGTATCGAGGTTTCCTAGTTGAGGTATCCCATCAAATTCAACACCAATATTGGTGTTTAAAATTTCAAAACAAGACGCAGTTCCTGTTGTTGAAACACAATTTACAGACACTAAAGTCCCCGTAAAAGGAACTGTTCCTGGACCAGGAATAAACTCCTGTAATTCAATAAACGTGTCTATACTACTTGGGTTCTCAACGGTGATTTCATAAGTAACTTCTCCTAAACCTATCGGGTTTACTGCTGATTCACCATTTGGTAATTGAGGGTTTATTTGAGTTTTGGTTACACTAAGATCAACAACTTCACAAGCAGATGTTGGTGGTAATAGTACGTAATCATTTTGAGTATTATTGGTGATATTAGAATCCAAAATATCTGCTTCTAAAACATTAACTCCGGTTCTAATTAACGCTTCGTTATCATCTGTATTTGGAGAGCAATCTGGTTCTAGAAAAACGGCAATTGTTCTAACAGTAACAGTCGCATCAACAGGCATTATAAAGGCATCACTTACCCAAAAAATATCATCAATATTAAAGTTTAGAACATCACATGAAATAGTTCCTGTAGTTCCAATACATTCAACAGATAGAATATCCCAATCTATTGTTGGTGCTAGGTTTTGTAGAAAAAATGCAATATTAGCATCTAAAGGCCCATTATTGCACACAGTAGTTTCAAAAGTGACTTCTTGATTCCAATTGGCCATCGTTAAAGGGTCTGGATCAGTTTGTATAGTATCAATACATATATCTGTGGTTTGACATAATTCAGATTCTAATAAATTTGTAACTACAGGATTGGAGAGACTATTACCAGAATTGCTATGATCTAATGTGATTTCTACTCTGCTTTGTACATTAATTTGATCTAATTCAATAGCACATGACGGATCTAAATATTGATACACAACCTCAAATGTTATGGATCCACCAGCAGTATACACATGTGATTGCGTATAAACTAACATATCTGCAGTAGCACTAACCAAAATAGGGTTTCCAGAAATTCCAGCAACATTTGGGCACTCTGTACCATTTGTTGTTTCTATACATTCTAGAGATATAAGCTGCACATTTGGTCTTCCAAAATCTAAATCGGTCAACAATGTTAATCGCGCTTCAATAGCATCTACAGAAAAATCTAGCTCGCTATTATTGGTAATTGTAAATTGATACGTTACAGGGGAATTCCAAGAAGGTATTGATGTTCCTGATGCAGGTGAAATTTGTTCATGAGTAATAGAAAAGTTAATATCAACATCAATAACGTCTATAGAAATTAGAGACTGGTTATTACTTGTGTTGGTATCTGTTGTTCCGTTTGGTGGAGAAATAATGGCGTTTATTGCAATACCACCAACTGAGGAAGGCGCAGTAACTTCAATTTTAATTTCTACGCTAGAATCTGTAGGTAAATTAACAACCGTTCCTGTCAACACGTTGGTTGCAGATAGATTAAATCCTCCTGCATTAGATGCACCTCCAATATTGTTTTGTGAAGTGATACTTGCTAATGTAAGATTTTGTAAATTATCATCCATAGTGATTTCAAAGGATGCATTACTAACGGCATTACCAGAGTTAATAATAGTTACAATATATTGAAAATTCTCAAAAATCTCTACCTGTGAGACAGCTGCGCCTGCAGTACTTTGTGCTTGGACAACAATTGATAAATCGGTTGTTTGTCCTGATACTTGCGAGCAAAAAAGGAAGAAAAATATAAAGCGGACTAATTTTTCAATCATAAAACGGTTGGTTTCTATAAAGATGCTAAATATCTACAAAGGTTGCGTCAATTTATATGAAAACATTGTAAATTTGAAATGAAATCTCTTACCAAATGAGCAAACTTTACATTGTACCAACACCTATCGGAAATTTAAAAGACATGACTTTTCGTGCTGTTGAAGTCTTAAAGGACGTCGATTTAATTTTGGCAGAAGATACTCGTACCTCTGGTAAATTACTGAAACATTATGAGATTAGTACACAAATGCATAGCCATCACATGCACAATGAGCATAAAATGGTTGATAATTTGGTTCAGAAATTAAAAAGCGGAATTTCAATTGCGCTTATAAGTGATGCAGGAACTCCAGCGATTTCAGATCCTGGGTTTTTATTAACAAGAGCATGTGTAGAAAACAATATTGAAGTCGATTGTTTACCTGGAGCTACAGCATTTGTTCCTGCTTTAGTAAACTCAGGATTGCCAAATGATAAATTTGTGTTTGAAGGGTTTTTACCTGTAAAAAAAGGAAGACAAACACGATTAAAATTACTTTCCGAAGAAACTCGAACTATTATTTTTTATGAAAGTCCGCATAAACTTATAAAAACACTAACGCACTTTTGCGAGTATTTTGGAGAAGAACGTCCAATTTCAGTGTCTAGAGAATTGACGAAATTGTATGAAGAAACGATTAGAGGAACTGCAAAAGAAGTTTTAGAACACTACATTAATAAGCCACCTAAAGGCGAAATTGTAATAGTAGTTAAAGGGAAAAAGTAATGGATCATTTGCTTCACGATATTAGACAATGTAAGATTTGTGAGCAACATCTAGCTCTTGGTCCACGACCAATTGCAACAGGACATCCAGATTCTAAAATCGTGATCATTGGTCAAGCTCCAGGAACAAAAGTACATGCTTCAGGAATTCCTTGGGACGACGCAAGTGGTAGACAATTACGCAAATGGTTGAATGTATCTGACGCCGATTTTTATGACGACACAAAATTTGCCATTATACCTATGGGTTTTTGCTATCCAGGAAAAGGAAAAAGTGGGGATTTACCACCACGAAAAGAATGCGCTCCTCAATGGCATCAACCATTATTTGACCACATGAAGCATGTAGAATTAGTGATTTTAATTGGGATGTATGCTCAAAAATACTATCTAAAAGAACAAGCTAAACGCACGTTGACCGAAACGGTTGCCAATTATAAAGAGTACTTACCTCAATATTTTACATTGCCACATCCTAGCCCAAGAAATCGATTTTGGTTGACTAAGAATCCTTGGTTTGACAAAGCCGTTTTGCCTGAGTTGAAAACTAAAGTGAGTGAAATTTTGTAAAAAAACCTTTCCATTTCTGAAGAGGTTTTTAAGTACGTTTTAATCTTTAATCTTAGAAATAATCAATCCTTGATTCATTGTCTTTGCTGTAGAATCTTCTATTGCTAAATCTATGGCAGATTTGATTAATCCTTCAACAACCTTATTTCTGTAATCACTTATCGCTTTTATAGGAATATGTCGAATCCATTTTCCTGTGCCTTGTAGTACTTTTTTTGGATCATTGATAACAGTACCTTTATTGAAGCCAAGGTTAAGATGATTGGTGTACATAGGAATCATGCAAAACCCATCACCCATTTTTTCTGAAACAGAATACAATGATGTTAAGGCATGCGTATGATATAGTAGCTCATTACTTTGAGGATGAATCTCTAAAATAAACGCTCGTAAATTGAGATACAAATCAATTAATGATTGCTCTTTGTGTTTTAAATGTTTTAAAAAATCTGGATGAATACTAGTATTACTCATCATCTCATCCCATGAATTTAATATTTAGATCCATCATGTTTTCCAACTTCAAAACCATGCTTACCTAAATACTGGTTTCCACTTTCTACAGCACCATCTTCAATGTCAGTTCCCATAGAATCATTCCAACGGTTGAGGTATCCAAATAAAGAGATAACACCAAGCATTTCTACGATTTCACCCTCATTCCAATGCGCATATAAGTTTTTCTTAATATCTGCATTTACAGCATTTGGAACTTGAGAAGCGGCCAAACTAAAATCAAGAGCAGCACGTTCAGCATCAGAAAAAGCACTGTGTGTTCTGTACTCCCAAATATTATCTAATTGCTCTTGTTCTGCACCATAACGCTCTGCAGCACGAATAGCGTGTGCTTGGCAATAGCGACAACCTGTAGCATTACTAGACACCCAAGCAATCATACGTTTTAAAGCAGAAGTCACACGACCATCATTAGCCATGACCGCCTTGTTAAGGTTTATAAATGCCTTTGAAATTGCAGGACGACGTTGCATCGTTAATACAGAGTTTGGACAAAAGCCAAGGGTCTCGTTAAAAAATTCTGCTAACTTTTTTGTTTCAGGATCATGTTCTGCAGATAAAGGAGTTACTAATGCCATAGTGTTGTTTTTTTTAGTGGTATTTTTGAGTTAACAATAAACGAAAAATTCTTTAGATATGTCTCATAAAGTAGTCACTCATTGGAAAGGAAACTTACAGTTTGAATCTGATAATCCTAGCGGAAATTTAGTCACTATGGATACATCACCTGAAAATGGAGGTCATAATTCTGGTTTAGGACCAAAAGCAATGATGTTATCATCGTTGGCTGGATGCTCTGGATTGGATGTTGTATCTATCCTTAAGAAAATGAAAGTGCCATTTTCAGACTTTAGAATTGACACTTATGGAGAATTGACCGATGAGCATCCAAAGTATTATCATACTGTTTCTGTTGAGTATCATTTCTATGGAAATGAGCTAGACGAGCAAAAGATGAAAAAAGCAGTAGACCTCTCGATAGAAAAATATTGTGGTGTGATGGAAATGTTCCGGAAATTTTCCGAAGTAAAAACATCTATTCATTATCACAATTAATATCGAAAATTTTCTATATTAGTGTATGCGTTGGACACTTAAACCTAAACCAGATTCTAAAATCGTTGAAGATTTGCAAAAAGCACTTCAAGTAGATCAATCTGTTGCAACATTACTCGTTCAAAGAGGTATAGAAACATACGAAGAGGCTAAACAATTTTTTAGACCGAGTTTTAATGAGTTGCATGATCCATTTCTCATGAAAGACATGGATAAAGCGGTTGCAAGAATTGAAAATGCACTTCTCAATAATGAAAACATCTTAGTATTTGGAGATTATGATGTTGATGGTACAACCTCTGTAGCATTGATGTCGTCTTATTTAAAAACAAAATCAGATAGAATTGCCACCTATATTCCTGATCGTTATGACGAAGGTTATGGTGTGTCTTATAAAGGAATAGACTTTGCTCATGACAATGAGTTTTCATTAATTATCGCATTAGATTGTGGTGTAAAAGCTATTGATAAAGTAAACTACGCTTTAGAAAAAGGTGTCGATTTTATTATATGTGATCACCACAGGCCAGGTAAAGAATTGCCAAAAGCAGTTGCTATTTTAGATCCAAAACGAGACGACTGTGAGTATCCATTTAAAGAGCTTTGTGGATGTGGAGTAGGATTTAAATTGATACAAGCTTTAGCTTCAAAAGACGGTAAAACTGTTGAAGATCTTGGAGAATATCTTGATTTAGTAGCCACAGCGATTGGTGCAGATATTGTTCCTATTGTTGGTGAGAATCGTGCTTTGGCTTATTTTGGTTTGCAAATTATAAACACACAACCAAGACCAGGAATAAAAGCGATTATTGAACAAGTAGAAAAAGATGTGTTGACTATAACAGATGTTGTATTCATTGTAGCACCTAGAATAAATGCTGCTGGTAGAATGAAACATGGTAATTACGCAGTGACGCTTTTAACAGAGAATGATGAAGAATTGGCTAGAACGTATGCTCACGAAATCAATGAATTTAATCTCGACAGGCGAGAAACAGATAAACGAATAACAGATGAAGCGCTTGTTCAAATAACAGATAATAACGAAGAAGATCGATTGACAACTGTTGTCTATCATGAGACTTGGCACAAAGGTGTTATTGGTATTGTTGCTTCAAGGTTAATTGAAACCTATTATCGACCAACCTTAGTATTCACAAAAAGTGGCGATAAATTAGCAGCATCAGCACGATCAGTAAAAGGGTTTGATGTCTATAATGCTTTAGAAGCTTGTGCAGAACATATTGAGCAATTTGGTGGACATAAATACGCAGCAGGATTAACGCTTAAACCTGATAATTACGAAGCCTTTAAACAAGCTTTTGAAGATGAGGTTACCAAAACTATTGATCGTAATCTACTCACACCAGAAATCAAAATTGACATGCAAATTGATTTGCGTGATATCACTCCTAAATTTCATCGTATTATAAGTCAGTTTGCACCTTTTGGACCAGCAAACATGACACCTATTTTTATGACTAAGGACATAAAGGATACTGGTTATGGGAAGTGTGTCGGTGAAGATGATAAACATTTGCGTTTAACAGCAAGTCAAGGCAACGAAAAAATCGTTAGTATTGGTTTTAACTTAGGGAATAAAAAGGATTTGATTAAAGGTAAAAAAACCTTTGATGCAGTATACTCTATTGATGAGAATCATTGGCAAGGTAACGTGAGTTTACAATTAAAATTAAGAGATATTAAAGGGTAATATATATGTCTAAAAAAGATCCATACGCAGCATTGCGATATCGAGAATTCAATATTTTTTTATTGGTACGATTTGCACTGATTTTTGGTTGGTCTATGCAGTTTATTGTTATTGAATGGCAAGTTTATGCATTAACAAAAGACCCTTTGAGTTTAGGTATAATAGGTCTTTGTGAGTTTTTACCTGCATTTGGAATGGCCTTATTTGCAGGTCATATTGTAGATCAGCGAGAAAAACGGAATCTTTTAGCGTTGTGTATTGCTGCGTTTTCATTAATAAGTTTTGGGTTGTTTTGGTTGACTTCTGACAGTGTGGTAGCATCATGGTCAAAAAACAGCATATTGTATTCTACTTATGCTCTCGTCTTTTTTGGTGGTTTTTTAAGAGCATTTTTTGGGCCAACTATTTTTTCTTTAGTGGCACTTATTGTTCCGAAGAAAATATATCCTAATGCAGCAACTTGGAATAGTTCTACTTGGCAAATGGCACGTGTTTTAGGTGTAGGGTTTGCAGGATTTTCAATTAGCTGGATTGGTGTACATTGGTCTTTATGTATCGTTTTTGGTTTGGTAGTGTTTTCTTTTGTAACCCTATTTCAAATACCTCGAAAACCCATTCTTAATCCAAAAATTGGTGAGAGTGTTTTGTCAAGCTTAAGTGAAGGCTTATCATTCGTTTTCAATACTAAAGCAATTTTGGGAGCCATTACTTTAGATATGGTTTCTGTTTTATTTGGAGGAGCAATAGCTTTAGCAGCAGTATTTGCAGAAGATATTTTAAAAGTTGGACCTCAAGGTTTTGGAATTTTAGTTGCAGCTCCTTCAGTGGGTTCTTTTTTAACAATGTTGGTAACTGCATATATCCCGATTAGTAAAAACGCTGGTATGAAATTGTTGATTGCTATTTTTGGTTTTGGAGTTTGTATAATCGTATTTGGTTTATCGTCTGTATTTTGGATTTCAGTAGTAGCGCTCTTCTTTAGTGGTGTTACAGATGGTGTCTCTATGGTGATTAGACAAACGATTCTTCAAATTAAAACACCAGATCATATGCGTGGTCGTGTATCATCTGTAAACTCTATGTTTGTAGGATCTTCTAATGAGTTAGGAGCGCTTGAAAGTGGGCTTACAGCTAAACTGATGGGAACAGCAACAGCAGTTGTTTTTGGTGGCACAATGACGTTGATAACTGTTGTAACTACAGGTTTAGTGTCTCCATCGTTTAGAAAGTTAGATTTAACAAAGGATATCGAGGAACATGAGAAAGATGAAGATTAAGCTATTTGTAAGTTTTTAATTCAAATTCTTCACCATCAAAAACGCCATAGGTATAATAGGTAATCCAATCTCCTAGATTTATATATTTTGAACCATTACCAATGTCAAGATCCATAGGTAAATGACGATGACCATAAACGAAGAAATCACGATGCTTTTCTTGTAGTTGTGATTTGCTAAATTGAATAAGCCATTCTTTGTCTTCACCTAAAAATGTAGCATCATGTTCTCCAGAAATAAGCTTGTTTTTTACTGATAAATACTGAGCTACTTTCATTCCAATATCAGGATGTAGCCATTTGAATAAAAACTTAAACACAGGGTTAGTAAATACTTTTTTCATGCGCTTGTAGCCTTTATCAAAAGGGCCTAAACCGTCACCATGAGCAATGTAAAATGTTTTGTTGTTGAATGTAAATTCTTTAGGTTTATGATATACAGGAATATTAAGCTCTTTTTGAAAATAGCCATTCATCCATAGATCGTGATTACCCACAAAGAAATAAATAGGGATTCCAGAATCACTAATCTCAGCAAGTTTTCCTAAAGTTCTTACAAACCCTTTAGGAACAACTGTACCATATTCAAACCAAAAATCAAATAAATCACCTAATAGAAAAATAGCAGCGGCATCTGTTTTGACCTCGTCTAACCAAGCCACAAATTTCTTTTCGCGAGGTAATGATGCTTCACTTGTAGGAGCACCTAAATGATTATCGCTTGAGAAGTAAATTTTTTTTCCAGCAGGAACTTTTATGTCAGTTGGTTTAGTCATTATCTGAAGCAAACCACTGTGCATAAGAGGTTGCTGTTTCTTGAAGTTTTAAAGAATGTAACTTTATATTATTTGGTAGTCGTTTTTGAATTTTTTCAGCAAAATCAATGACCATCATTTCACTTGTA
>CAJQOA010000104.1 GCA_905479815.1 uncultured Psychroserpens sp. | reverse complement strand
ATAACTAAATGAAATTTAAAGGACTAAGATGGTGGGTAATTGGCTTAATTGCTTTAGCTGCTGTTATAAATTACATAGACAGACAAGCTTTAGGAGTCTTATGGCCAGATATTGCAGAATCTATGTTTCCTGATATGGATGCAGATGGTCGAAAAGAAATATATGCATGGATTACAGGTAGTTTCATTTTTTTCTATGCTGGAGGTCAAGCGCTCTTCGGAAAAATATTTGACTGGGTAGGAACAAGAATAGGATTTGCAATCTCCATTGGAGTATGGTCTTTAGCTACTGCTTTACATGCCTTTGCTGGTGGAGCATGGACTTTTGCCATTTTTAGATCTATACTAGGTTTAGCTGAGGCTGGTAACTGGCCAGGAGCAGCAAAAGGAAATGCTGAATGGTTTCCTGCAAAAGAGAGAGCATTTGCTCAAGGTTTATTTAACTCAGGTGCAGCTATTGGAGGTATTGTAGCGATTCCAATGATTGCCTTTATGACTGTATATTTTAGTTGGCAAATGATATTTGTTATCGTTGGCCTTATTGGTTTGCTATGGTTGTTACCTTGGTTATTAATAGTAAAAGCACCACCAGAATATCATCCAAATATTTCTGAAGAAGAAAAAAAATATATTCTAAGTGGGCAAATCGCAAAAGACGAGTCAGTAGATGCATCCGAATACATTCCAACTACAGTTCAGTTATTTAAACATAGAGAAAGTTGGGGAGTTATAGTAGCCTCCGCAGCAATTGATCCTATATGGTGGTTGTTTGTAGCATGGATACCAATTTATCTTAATGGTGTATATGGTATGGACGTTAAAACTATAGGTATTTACGGATGGGTTCCTTATGTAGGAGCAATGTTTGGCGCATGGTTTGGAGGTCTTTTAGCACAAAATAGAATAAAAGTAGGATGGAGTATAAATAAAACTAGAAAGCGTGTAATAACTCTTGGATGTTTAATAATGTTTCCTTCATTCTTTTTACTAATTGATCCAGCTGCTTTTGCTTCTGTATTTAATTCGGTATTTGGTTTTGTAGGTGCTAATATGAATTCGCCAACAGCTGCAGTAATAATAATGGCTATTATCTTATTTGGTTTTCAAACATCAATTGGAAATGTGCAAACTCTACCAAGTGATATGTTTAGTAAGAAAACTGTAGGGACATTGTCAGGATTTGCAGGAATGGCTGCTAAATTAGCTGTATTTGGATTTACAATATTAGTTCCATGGCTAACAAGAGGAGAAAATTATGCTCCAGCATTTTATGTAGGAGCAGGCCTTACAGCTGCAGCATTATTTGCTGTTTGGGTACTAATTCCTAAAGTAGAAAAAGTAAAGACAATAAATTAAAAAATTAAGAAAAATAAAATTTATAATATGAGTGAAAATAAAGGAAAAGTAGCTGTAATTACAGGTGCTACAGGAGGTATTGGTTTTGCAGTAGCAAAGAGATTAGGAGAAGATGGTTATACTGTAGTTTTAAATGGTATTCAAGATGATGAAGGTGCTAAAAGAGTAGCTGAACTTTCAGCTGAAGGAATCACTGCTGAATATTTTGGTTTTGATGTTACAAGTGAAGATGCTGTAACTGCCAATATTACTGCAATTGGAAATAAGTACGGTAAAATCGATGTTCTTGTTAATAATGCTGGCGGATTAGGTGGAAGATCTAGATTTGAAGAAATGACTACTGAGTTTTATAGATTTGTAATGGCACTAAACCTTGATTCTGTATTTTTTGCTTCAAGAGCTGCGATACCTTTTCTTAAAAAAGGAGAGCATCCTTCAATTATTAATTACACATCAAATGCCGGTTGGACAGCTGGAGGACCAGGAGCAGGGATCTATGGTACATCTAAAGCAGGAGTTCACGCAATTACTAGAGCATTAGCAAAAGATTTAGCTGAATATGGAATTAGAGCAAACGCTGTATCTCCTGGTACAATTGATACACCATTTCATGCGCAAATTAAAGCAACAAAACCAGAAGTGTTTGCGTCTTGGGCTAACAATATAATGCTAGGAAGATTAGGGCAACCAGATGATGTTGCAGGAGTTATTTCGTTCTTGGCTAGTAAAGATGCATCTTTTATTACTGCAGAAACTATTCAGATTGGTGGAGGACAGGCTTTAGGAATATAAATAAAAAGCTTTATTACATAAAAAAGTGGCTACCATATGGTAGCCACTTTTTTTATACTTTAAATTAAACTTTTATTTTGAAGAATCTCTAACAATCAATTCAGCATCAAGTATAATTTTATTTAAAGTTTGTTCTGTAGAAGCGTTTTTAATGCGCTCTAAAAATGTCTGAGCAGCTAGCTTGCCAATTTGCGAACTATGTTGATCTATACTTGTAATTGTAGGAGTTACAAGAGATGTGAAAGGTTCATTTCCAAAGCCAACTAGTTTAATATCCTCGGGAACCTTAATTTTTTGTTCATTCAAAATTTGTAAAGCGCCTAGTGCTGCATAATCACTTGCAATATAAATAGCATCAGGTCTATCTTTTAATTTTAATAACTCTATCATCTTTCTTCTTCCATCCTCAAGTGTTAAGTCACTTTCAATTAGAAGACTATCTTCAAAAGGGAGATTGTTTTTTTTAATGGCATCGATATACCCTCTAATTCTATTGTTAAAAATTCTAGTGCGTCTATACCCACCAATATGTGCAATTCTTTTGCAACCTTTTGCAATAAGATGCTCAACAATCATATGACTACTGTCGTAATCATTAATTCCAACATAATCTACATTTAAGTCATTCTCACCTCTATCAAAAAGAATTAAAGGGATCCCTTTAGATTTTATTTTTTCATAATAAGATAAGTCAACTGTTTCATTTGCCATTGAAGCAATAATCCCGTCAACTTGTGTGAAGAGAAGGGTGTCTATATTCTTACATTCTTTCTCAAACGATTCATTAGATTGAGTTATAATTATGTTATAGCCAGCCTTATTTAAGACTTCTTCCATTTGTTCAACGACAGAAGAGAAGAAATTACTATTAGTTCTAGGAACTATGACGCCTACCAAATTGCTTTTTCCTTTTCTTAAAGCACTTGCTAAATGATTAGGTTGATAGTTTAATTCTTTTGCGACACGTTTGACAGCTTCTTTAGTCTTTGTGCTAATTCGAGAATCATTATGCATGGCTTTAGAAACTGCAGCTGGTGAAATGTTTAATACATTCGCAATGTCTTTTATTGTTGTTCTTTTTTTATTCGACAAGATTTTATATATTTGCTTAAACGTTTAAGCAAAAGTACTGTATTAACTTTTAAAAATCAAAATCAATCAATTTTGATTTATTTTTAGTTAATCTGCTTAATCGATTAAGCAAATAGTATTTAATAACATATAAAATTGATTTTAACATGAAAAGAGTAGTCACTTTTGGAGAAATTATGCTAAGGTTAGCGCCTCAAGGATTTTTAAGATTTTCTCAAGCATCTAGCTTTGATGTTGTATATGGAGGAGGAGAATCTAACGTTGCAGTATCATTAGCAAATTATGGTGTTCCTGTAGATTTTGTAACGCGTTTACCTAAAAATGATATAGGTGAATGTGCCATGATGGAAATGCGTAAAAGAGGTGTAGGAGTCGATAAAATCATTTATGGTGGTGACCGACTTGGTATCTATTTTTTAGAAACTGGAGCAGTAAGTAGAGGTAGTAAGGTTGTTTATGATAGAGCACACTCTGCTATTTCTGAAATTAAACCAGGAATGGTAGATTGGAAATCTGTGTTTAAAGATGTAGCTTGGTTTCATTGGACTGGTATTACACCAGCTATTTCCCAAGGTGCAGCAGATGCATGTTTAGAAGCAGTAAAAGTTGCAAGTGAAATGGGTGTGACAATTTCTACAGATTTAAACTATCGCGCTAAATTATGGACATTCTGTGATGAAGCACATAGAGAAAAAATAATGAGTGAATTAACGTCATATTGCGATGTTATTCTTGGAAACGAAGAAGATGCAGAGAAACATTTTGGTATTCATCCAGAAGGCTTAGATGTTCATAAACACGGCCACGAAGTGAAAGCTGAAGCATTCTTATCTGTATGTAAACAAATGATGGAGAAATTCCCAAGAGCTAAAAAAGTAATAACGACTCTAAGAGGTTCAATTTCTGCATCTCATAATACTTGGGCTGGTGTTTTATACGATGGTTCAAAAATGTATGAAACACGTCAATATCAAATTACAGATATCGTAGACCGTGTTGGTGGAGGAGATTCATTTATGGGTGGATTAATTTATGGGTTACTAAAGTACCCTGAAGATGACCAAAATGCATTAGATTTTGCTGTTGCAGCATCATGTCTTAAACACACAATAAAAGGTGATGCTAATTTAGTAACAGTTTCAGAAGTAGAAAAATTAATGGGTGGTGACGCCTCAGGACGAGTAGCAAGATAATATTATGGCAAATTTTTCAAGATTAGAAGTCGCAGAAGTTATGAAGCAAACAGGTCTAGTGCCTTTGTTTTATAATGGAGATTTAGAAATAGGTAAAAAAGTTATAAAAGCAACGTATGATGGTGGAGCGCGCTTATTAGAGTTTACCGCTAGAGGAGATTTTGCTCATGAAGTTTTTGGAGAGCTTAATAAATGGGTTATCAAAGAATTGCCAGGTATGATTATGGGAGTTGGTTCTGTTACAGATGCAGCTTCAGCATCACGTTTTATGGCTTTAGGAGCTAACTTTATAGTGACACCAGTTTTAAGAGAAGATATTGCAATAGTTTGCAATAGACGCAAAGTAGCTTGGTCTCCTGGCTGTGGTTCTTTAACTGAAATTTGCCGAGCTGAAGAATTAGGTTGTGAAATAGTAAAATTATTTCCAGGTGGTATTTATGGGCCAGATTTTGTAAAAGCAATAAAAGGTCCTCAACCATGGACAAGTGTTATGCCAACTGGTGGTGTGTCTCCAACGCGCGAAAATTTAGAAGGTTGGTTTAAAGCAGGAGTAACTTGTGTTGGTATGGGCTCTAAGCTTATTGCGAAAAATGCAGATGGTAATTATGATTTAGTTAAAATTGAAGCAGATACTAAAAATGCTTTGGCTATAATTTCTGAACTTAAAAATTAAGATAATAACATGAGACATCAAGAAACTGCAATAACATTAAAAGAATTGTCCCGTATATCTGGTTATGCAGTTTCTACAGTTTCAAAAGCTTTAAATAATAAGTTTGATGTTAGTACAGAAACAAAAAAGATCATAAAAACGATAGCAGATAAATATAACTATATTCCAAATAATCATGCTGTTGCTTTGAGAAAAAAAAGAACAATGGCGATTTCGGTTATTGTTCCTCAAGCTAACACACAATTTTATAGTTCTTTTTTATACAACATTCAAAAGGTAGCACACTCTGTGGGTTACAGGGTTTTTTTGTTTCAATCTTTTGAAGAAGACTTAAAAGAAAGAGAATTTATTAATGCCAGTAATGATGGTAGTGTTGATGGCGTTATTATACTTTCTAAAAACGTAATTCTAAGCTCATATCATAAGAAATTTCACAGTTTACCTATTGAATACATCAAAATTAATGAGGAAGTATCTAATGAGCGTTTAAAAAAGGATTGTATACAAAGTTTTAGTAAATTGTTGAGGAAAATAGATTAGCTAAAAAAATCAACTTATATGCCCAAGAAGGCAATAAAATTTATGATCATAAGTGCTTTAGCATTTGCGCTATTAAACGTATTTGTTAAAAGTTTAGATCAATTTAATGTGTATCAAATAGTATTTTTTAGATCTGTTGGTTCTTTACTATTTACGTTTCCATTTTTGTTATTCAATAAAATATCTTTCGTAGGTAATAAAAGATATTTACTTATAGCAAGAGGTGTTTTCGGTTTTATAGCGATGACACTTTTTTTTGCATCGCTAAAACATTTATCGATGGGTTCAGCTGTTTCTATTCGCTACATATCTCCAATTTTTGGAGCGTTATTAGCACTGATTTTACTTAAAGAGAAGATTAAACACCTCCAATGGCTATGCTATGGTATTGCTTTTTCTGGTGTATTAATACTTAAAGGATTTGATTCAAATATTAACAGTATTGGTCTATTATATGCCGTTTCTTCGGCCTTTTTCACAGGATTAGTATTCGTGATTTTAAGAAAAATAGGAAATAATGATCACCCAATTGTAGTCATAAATTACTTTATGCTAATTGCTACATTCTTTGGAGGGATTTTAGCTATCAATGAATGGGTTAATCCTTCTGGTTTTGAATGGTTTGTTTTTTTTAGTTTAGGTGTTTTTGGCTATTTTGGACAATATTATTTAACTAAAGCATTTCAAATTTCCGAAGTAAATCAAGTCGCACCTCTTAAATATATTGAAGTCATTTTCACAGTTATAATTGGAGTTGTATGGTTATTCGAAACGTATACAATGATGAGTTTATTTGGTATTTCATTAATTCTTGTTGGGTTGACTTTGAATTTTGTTTTTAAACGTTAAACAAATAAAAGTAGGCTCAAAAATGAGAAGGTGTTAAATGTGATGTTATCAAAAGTTTATTTAAGCTAATTAGTACAAATGACATTGTAAGCCGTATTGAAAACCTGATTTAGATAGGAGCTTTCAAGACTAATGGTTCTCTATTGTTGGTCCTTCTTAAAACCAAAAAAGTCCTAAATCATTTATTTCTAAATGTTTAAGACTTTTTAGTGGTGGTGCCTCCAGGAATCGAACCAGGGACACATGGATTTTCAGTCCATTGCTCTACCAACTGAGCTAAGGCACCAATAGCATAAAA
>CAJQOA010000103.1 GCA_905479815.1 uncultured Psychroserpens sp. | reverse complement strand
GGTTTTTGCAGGTATTTACCCTGTAGACACAGAAGATTACGAAGAGCTTCGTAACTCTATGGAGAAATTACAGCTAAATGATGCATCATTAGTGTTTCAACCAGAAAGCTCTGCTGCTTTAGGGTTTGGTTTTCGTTGTGGATTTTTAGGAATGCTACATATGGAAATCATTCAAGAACGTTTAGAACGTGAGTTTGATATGACGGTAATCACAACGGTTCCCAATGTATCATATAATGCATACACTAACAAAAATCCAGATGTCCCTTTTATAGTAAATAATCCTTCAGATTTACCAGAACCAACAACAGTAAATCGAGTTGAAGAACCTTATATAAAAGCTACTATTATTACAAAATCTGACTTTGTAGGTAACGTCATGTCGCTTTGTATTGAAAAACGTGGTATGGTTTTAAATCAAACCTATTTAACTCCAGAACGTGTGGAGTTAACCTTTGAAATGCCACTTGCCGAAATCGTCTTCGATTTTTACGATCGTCTTAAAACAGTTTCTAAAGGCTATGCTTCTTTTGATTATTCTCCTATTGGAATGAAGGTGTCAAAATTGGTTCGTTTAGATATTTTATTAAATGCGCAAACGGTTGATGCGCTTTCTGCTTTAATTCATACGGATAACGCTCAAAATATTGGGAAGAAAATGTGTGAAAAACTGAAAGAATTGATTCCAAGACAACAGTTTGATATTCCTATTCAAGCTGCTATTGGCGCAAAAATTATTTCGCGTGAAACGATCAAAGCATTACGTAAGGATGTAACTGCCAAATGTTATGGTGGAGATATTTCTCGTAAACGTAAATTATTAGAAAAGCAGAAAAAGGGTAAAAAGCGTATGCGTCAAGTTGGTAATGTAGAAATACCTCAACAAGCGTTTATGGCTGTTTTGAAGTTGAATGATTAATACTAATTTCTTTCAACTAAACCTTTAAATAAAACACAGAGATTCCTGCCATTGCGCAGGAATTTTTTATTCCTCCTGAGCGACAACCTCAACATCAAAAGGTTTACCTAAGTAAACTAATTGCCAGTTTTCACCTATCTCTTCAACGTCCTTATTATAAGAGGAAATGATTTTAATTTCGAGATCTTCATTTTTAATAAACAGAGGTATGATATCTTTATCATTATCTGATAATTCAATTAAGCTTTCATAATGTGCTTTATCTTTTAGTTCGATTTCTTGAATACTTGGAAATTTTCTAACCACATTACTAAGCGTCGTAAAATCATCTGTATGAGAAAATAACCCTTCTTTTGGGTTATTGTTACTATCTCGCATTTCATCTACACTAACTAATCTAAAAGATCCATTTTCACCAAATTGCTTACTAAATTTATTAATAGCATATCTATTGATATCATTACTTCCTGTTAAAGCCATTAAATAACCAACATCATTCAATTCTATATTGTCCATTAAAGTCTCTGAGTAAATATTAGTGTTTATCGCCTCAAGTCCTAGTTCTTTAGCTTTAGAAATATTCCCTTGGTTACTGTCAATTAAAACAACATGTCTACCATGAGTTTCCAAATAATGACCTATTAATCTAGACACTTTAGATGCTCCAACTATTAAAACACCATCAGATTTTGTTAAAAACACACCAACCATTTTAGCAAATAACCGTGCAGTTGTAGCATTTAATAATACCGTTCCTAAAACAATCATAAATACTAAAGGTGTTATATATTCTGCTCCAGGAACACCTTCTTTAGCTAATTTTAACCCAAACAAAGAAGCAATACCAGCTGCTACAATTCCTCGAGGTCCAACCCAACTAATAAAAAGCTTTTCTTTAAGTTTTAATGTAGAACCATGTGTACTCAAAAACACACCTATTGGGCGAATAATAAAAACGACTGCAGCAAACAATACTGCTGTTTTCCAGGTGTAAATTAAATATAAGTCACTCATATTTATATTGGCAGACAGCAAGATAAATAATATAGAAATCAATAAAACACTTAACGATTCTTTAAAGTATAACAGCTCTTTTAAATAGGGTGCATTTGAGTTCCCTAGAACCATTCCCATAACGACTACAGCTAATAATCCAGATTCATGTGCAAAAGTGTCAGACAACACAAAAACTCCTAATACTGCGGCAAGTGCAAACACATTTAATAGGTAATGTGGCACTAACTTTTTATTAATAATAAAGTTCATGGCGTGTGCAAAGGTGAACCCGAAAGTTGTTCCAAATAATACAATTTTCCCAAACTCTATTAATGCTGTTTTTGTAAACTCTCCACCTCCATCAACGCTAATAAATTCAAAAACTAAAACCGCTACTAATGCTCCTATTGGATCAATTAAAATGCCTTCCCATTTTAAAACTGCAGAGATATCTTTTTTTAATGGAATGTTCCTTAAGATAGGTGTGATAACAGTAGGACCTGTTACAATTATAAGTCCTGAGAATAAAAATGAAATCTCCCAACTTAACTCAAATGTAAAATGAGCAACAACGGCAGCGCCAAAAAATGTGACTATAGAACCTAAAGAAATTAACTTTGTAATTACTGGTCCAACGTTTTTTACTTCACTCATTTTAAGGGTTAATCCGCCTTCAAAAAGTATAATACTTATCGCTAAAGACACAAAATAGAATAAGCTTTGCCCTGGAAAAAGACCTTCATCTCCATTCCAAATAGGCTCAATCCATTTGGTGCCATCTTCACTAAGATACTCTGCCGCAATCGGCCCAACTAAAAGCCCAATTAAAATCAATGGAAGTATTGCTGGAATTTTAAATTTCCATGCCATCCATTGTGCTAATATGCCTAAAATAATAATTCCTGCTAATTCTAACATGTGCTTTTATTTTGAAAGTTAAATATAATTGAAACTATTGTAAAAGCTAAAAAAATCACTTTAAAAACCATGATATGCACAAATGTTTCAATAGCCACAAAAAAAATATTAACTTACCCTCGAAATTGATTTTATAGCACTTGACCAACAAAATTTTTCAGACTATAGGCATTGGAGTCGCATTTTCTCCAAACCTAAAAGCGAACCTTTACGAAGCAGCACGACTATCTCTCTTTTTTGAGAGCAAATTGGTGCTCATTCATGTTGGTGAAAAATCTGATGAAAAAAAACGACAGATTTTAGACATCATCCAACCTTTTATTAAAGACAACCTCAACTATGAGCTCGTTTTTAAAACTGGAAACCCAGTAGATGTGATTTTATCAGTTTCCGAAGAAAAAAAGGTAGACTTACTAATTTTAGGAGCACTTCAAAAAGAAAATTTTGTACAGTATTATCTAGGAACTATTGCTAGAAATATAACCAGACAGGCAAATTGCTCAATTTTATTACTCATAAAACCCTCTGTAGAACGCATCCCATGTAAACATGTTGTTGTTAATGGTCTAGACAACCCTAAGACTAAGCAAGCCATTACAACAGCCTATTATATGTCACATAAATTACAATCTAAAAAAATAACGATTGTTGAAGAAATCACAAAACAAGAAGTTGCTGTTACTGTAGATGATGATAAATCGCTTCGGAAATCTACCATCATGAAAGAGCGTCTAAAAAACAGAGAAGATTCTCGTGTAAATTCTATTATTGAGGAAATTCCTGAAATCTATAAATCCCAAGTTGTAACAAAAACACAATCTATATTTGGAAAACGAGGCTATAGTATTGGTCATTATGCTCAATTTGTTAGAGCAGATTTATTAGTGATGAATGCACCAACAAAAACTAGTTTTTGGGATCGTATTTTCCCACATGATATCGAATATATCTTATCTGAATTACCAACAGATGTTTTAATCATTCAATGACGCCAAAAAAGAATAACATATCACTCTTTTTTAAGCAACTCCCTAAAAATGTGTTTTCTGGGTTTGTTGTAAGTTTAATTGCTTTGCCGTTAGGTTTGGGCCTTGCTATGGCAAGTGATGCACCTGCAATTGCTGGAGTTATTACTGCTATTGTTGGAGGTATAATCGTATCTATTTTAGGTGGTAGTCATGTAACCATTACTGGGCCAGGAAACGGGTTGGTTGGTGTGACTTTAGTCGCCATTACCACACTTGGTTTAGAAGGTGCTTATGCTGCTATTATTTGCTCAGGCGCTTTAATCATGTTGCTTGGTTTTTTAAGAATGGGCAATCTCGCAGATTTTTTCCCATCCTCAGCCATTCAAGGAATGCTTGCTGCTATTGGGCTTATAATTCTTGGAAAGCAGTTTCATATTATGTTTGGTCATAAAATTACTAGAGAAAATACTATTGATTATTTAATTGAAATCCCATATACAATAAATGATGCTTTGCAT
>CAJQOA010000102.1 GCA_905479815.1 uncultured Psychroserpens sp. | reverse complement strand
AATCCAAACCTTGCAGAAACTTAACAATTTCTTAGAATAGAGAACATATTCACATATAAACTAAATAGTATTCTTGTATTTGAATTTTTAAAGTCAAGACTATGAAAAAATATAAAGTAGAAATAAGATTTGCCTTGCAATTAATACTGTTAACTGCTGTGTCATTATTGGCAGCTTATTTAACGTCAACATCATAATATGAAAGTAACAGAGCATATAAAAAACGCGAATGGGAACACGCAGTTTTCATTTGAGATTTTGCCGCCTTTAAAAGGGCAGCATATTCAATCTATTTTTGATAATATTGATCCGTTGATGGAGTTTAAACCACCATTTATTGATGTGACTTATCATCGTGAGGAGTATACCTTTAAAGATGTTGGGAACGGTTTATTAAAAAAGCAAATTGTTAAAAAACGTCCAGGAACTGTTGGGATTTGTGCAGCTATCCAAAACAAATATGGTGTTGATGCAATCCCTCATATTTTATGTGGTGGATTCACAAAAGAAGACACTGAAAATTTTCTTATAGACTTAGATTTTTTAGGAATTGATAACGTCATGGCTTTACGAGGAGATGCCGTAAAAACAGAGACTTATTTTAAACCAGAACAAGAAGGTCATGCGTATGCTAATGAATTGGTTGGTCAAATTTCCGAATTAAATAATGGTATCTATTTAGATGACCAATTGCAAAACTGTTCTAAAACCAATTTTTGTATTGGTGTAGGCGCTTATCCAGAGAAGCATATGGAAGCACCAAGTTTGGATAGTGATATTCATTTTTTGAAAAAGAAAATTAAGAGTGGTGCAGCTTACATTGTTACACAAATGTTTTTTGACAACGATAAATATTTCAAGTTTGTAGATAAGTGTAGAAGTGAAGGTATTACAGTGCCTATAATCCCTGGATTAAAGCCTATAGCGACTAAGAAGCAGTTAAATTTAATTCCGCATCGTTTTCATGTGGACTTACCAGAAGATTTAATTATTGAAATCGTAAAATGTAAAGACAATAGTCAAGTGAGACAAGTTGGTGTGGAGTGGTGTATCAATCAATCTAAAGCACTTCAAAAGGCAGGAATACCAGTGTTGCATTATTACTCTATGGGTAAAAGTGATAATATAATGGCGGTGGCAAATGAAGTATTTTAAAACTCTAATTTTCATTTTTGCCTTTAGAGTTTAAAGCGTTACAATTAATTACATACTTTTACGCTCTAACTAGATTTATGAATCGTTTTTTTACCTGCCTATTTTGTTTGATTTGTGCTTCTGTATGTGCACAAGAAGAAGATCCTAACCTTTTTACTTTAGATGCGAGTGTGTTCTACGGAACAGTCTTAGAACACAATGCAGATATTTCGCATTTAATTACAAATCATCCAAGCGGATTGATTTTAAGCTACAATAAAAAAACCTACGGGTTTAAAGACTGGGAAAGTAGATTTAACTATCCAGATTGGGGTTTTTCATTCATTTATCAAGATATGAAGAATACATCTCTAGGAGAGAATTATAGCTTATATGCGCATTATAATTTTTATTTTTTAAACCGAAATCTAAACCTTAGAATTGGTCAAGGAATAGCGTATACAACTAATCCTTATGATAAGAATACCAACTTTCAAAACAATGCTTATGGTTCAGATTTTATGAGCTCGACCTATTTAATGTTTAATTATAAGAAGGAGAATATCTTTAAAGGCTTTGGCTTGCAAGCAGGGATTTCACTTGTTCATTATTCTAATGCTAATTTTAGAGCACCAAATACATCTACTAATACACTTGCATTTAACGTTGGAGCAAACTATTTGTTTAATTATGAAAACGAACCAGATTACATGCCATCTTCCGAAGAGAAAACATACAAGGAACCTATAAAGTATAATTTTGCTTTTAGAAGTGGTGTTAATGAAAGTGATGTTATTGGTGTTGGTCAGTATCCGTTTTATATTGTATCTGCATATGCCGATAAACGATTGAATAGAAAAAGTGCTATTCAAGTAGGTACAGATGTGTTCTTTTCAAAGTTTTTGGATGAGTTGATTACGTATTACTCTGTTGCGTTTCCAGAATTGGATGTGACTGGAGATGAAGATTGGAAACGTGTAGGTGTTTTTGTTGGTCATGAACTATTTATTAATAAACTATCAGTTATAACGCAATTGGGTTACTACGTGTATTATCCTTACGATTTTGAAGGACGAGTGTATAATAGAATTGGGTTTAAACGCTATTTTGGAGATAAAATATTTGGAGCAGTTACTCTTAAATCTCATGGTGCAAAAGCAGAGGCAGTTGAATTTGGAATAGGAATACGATTATGAAACGAGCATGTTAAAAGTGTTATTATTTAAGAGAATTATTAATAGCGAACAGCATGTTACCATTGAAAAACAATAAAGATGAACATGAAAAAAATAGTATACATAGTGTTTGCAGTTGTCCTATTATCATGTAATGGAGATAATGTCCCAGATTGTTTTCAAAATGCTGGTGATATCATTGAAAGAGATTATGACGTTGAGGTGTTTACTGAAATTACTGTGTCTCCAAGAGTTGAATTAATTATAATAGATGGACCTGTACAAAAAGTCATATTGCAAACTGGTGAGTATTTAATAGAAGACATTGAAATAACAGTAAATGATGGACGGTTAGAATTAGTAAATAATAATGCGTGTAATTTAACCCGAGATTATGGGATTACTAAAGTATTTGTTACGTCTCCTAATCTTGCTGAAATTAGAAACGCATCTGGGATAACCGTCAGAAGTGAAGGCGTTTTGAGTTATAATACGTTGCGGTTAGTTTCTGAAGATTTCAACCAAGAAGGTGATGTAAGTACTAACGGTGACTTTCAATTAGAAGTAGATTGTAATATTTTAAGAGTAGACGTTAATAATTTGTCGTCAGTATTTGTGAGTGGAGAGGTTAATAGTTTAATCGTGAAGTATTACTCTGGTGATGCGCGTTTTGAAGGTCGACATTTAATTGCTCAAGATGTTGAAATTTTTCAACGCAGTAGCAATGACATGATTATAAATGCACAACAATCTCTATTAGGTGAAATTAGGAGCACAGGTGATGTGATTTTGGTTAATACACCTCCAATTATTGATGTGGAGCAGTTTTATACGGGGCAACTTATTTTTGAATAATTTAGTCTGAAGTCAATTCTCTAAACAAGCTCTCTAAACTTGCATTTTTTTGATTAAGCTGAAGGATCTTTAGATCATTATCATGAGCAAAATCAAACACATAAGAACGCATGTCTTCTCCCGTAGCAAATGTGATTTCGTAAATAAAATCATGAGTGTTTTTAACGGTTTTGGCGTTAGGGAGTTTCAGTAGAAACGCATCTTCAACACGATAATCAAACTCTACAATAACGGTTTGCTCTTTCTCGTCACGCAAGTCTTTTAGCTTTTTGTCGGCTACTATTTCACCTTTATTAATGATGATGACACGATCACAAATAGCTTCAACTTCTTGCATGATATGTGTTGATAAAAAGACGGTTTTATCTTTGCCAATATTCTTGATTAAGTGTCTTATGTCCACTAATTGATTTGGATCTAAACCTGTCGTAGGTTCATCTAAAATTAAAACAGATGGATCGTGAAGTAAGGCGTTAGCCAAACCAACACGTTGTCTATATCCTTTTGATAACTGCCCTATTTTTTTATGAGCCTCTGGTGTTAAACCTGTGAGTTCAATAACATTTTGTATTCTTATTTTAGGCGTTTTGTAAATACCAGCATTAAATGTGAGATATTCTTTAACATACATCTCTAGATATAAAGGATTATGTTCTGGTAAATAACCTACGTTTTTTTGTACATCCTGTTTATCTCCTTCAACATCATATCCACTTACTTTAGCAACACCTTGAGTAGCGTTAATGTAAGTCGTTAATATTTTCATGAGTGTAGATTTCCCTGCACCATTAGGTCCTAAAAAACCAACAATCTCACCAGTATTAACAGAAAATGAAATGTTGTTTAGCGCTTTTTGCTCGCCATAAATTTTTGAAATGTTTTCAACCTCAATAGACATATATCAATTTATTTATTCAAAAATACTAATTATTGCTAATGACGTACTTTAAATTATGAATTCTTTAATTCTGAAACGTAAAACCTAAAAAAATAGTCTAACAATTTTGATTTATTAAAAATATAAGTACATTAGCATCTTAATAATAACATGAATACATCAAATCATACATATCACAATTGGTTTTATTTCTTTTTTAACGAAAAGAGAGAGACGTTGTATGTATAATTTATTAGAAATAAATTTAATATAAGTCTCGATGAAAATCGGGACTTTTTTTTGTAATTATTTGAAAATTTAAAAGAGATTGATTAAAACAGTAGCCATACAAGGAGTTAAAGGGTCGTTTCATCATATTGTGTCACAGCAATACCTTGGTGAGAGTGTCTTGGTAGACGAATGCATGACATTTGATGCTGTAATTGATAGTATTTTAAATCGTAAAAGCGATGCAGCCATTATGGCGATTGAGAACTCTATTGCAGGTTCTATTATCCCAAATTATGCATTAATAGATACCCATGATTTGCATATTGTAGGAGAGCATTATCTAGATATTCAACATCATTTAATGGCATTGCCAAACCAGACGATAGATGATATTGAAGAGGTGTACTCGCATCCCATGGCTTTGTTGCAATGTAAAACATTTTTTAAACAGTATCCACACATTAAATTAATTGAAGATATTGATACAGCTCAAGTAGCACAAAGGATACAGGAGAATCAAACCCAAAAAACAGCAGCTATTGCATCGCGTTTGGCAGCGCAATTATTTGAACTTAATATTATTGAAGAAAGTATTCAAACTATTAAGCATAACGAAACACGTTTTTTTGTTGTAAAGACTAAAAATTCTGAAATACCTATAAACGATATCAACAAAGCATCCATTAAATTTGAATTAGACCATAAAAGAGGCAGTTTGGCGACTATTTTAAATGTATTAAGTGATTGTAAGTTAAATTTAACTAAGATTCAATCACTTCCTAAAATTGAAACACCTTGGAAATATGCTTTTTTCGTTGATGTAACTTTTGAGTCCTATGAGGACTATGATAAAGCAAAATCGATTATGAAAATTATGGCACAAGATTTTAAAGTTTTGGGAGAATATAAAAATGCAAGACTATGATACAGGTTGCTAACCGTTTACAGAATGTAGAAGAGTATTACTTTTCTAAAAAATTGAGAGAAGTAAATGTGCTTAAATCTCAAGGTAAGCCTATTATTAATTTAGGTATTGGGAGTCCAGATATGGATCCTCCAGAAGCAGTGCTCAATGCGCTTGTAGAAACTTTTGAAGATGATACAGTTCATAAGTACCAAAGCTATCAAGGGATTCCAGAATTAAGAGAAGCTATTGCTCATTTTTATAAAGCACATTTTGATGTATCTGTAAGTCCGCAAACAGAAGTACTTCCACTAATGGGAAGTAAAGAAGGAATTTTACATATTTCGATGGCATTTTTAAATCCAGGTGATGAGGTTTTAATCCCAAATCCAGGATATCCAACATATAAATCTGTTACTAATTTAGTTGGTGCAGTTCCTGTCTCTTATGATTTAACACAAGAGTCAAACTGGTGTCCAGATTTTGTTGCCTTAGAAAAAAGAGGTGTTGAGAATGTGAAAATTATGTGGGTTAATTATCCGCATATGCCAACTGGAGAAAAGGGTTCAGTTAAATTATATGAAGACTTAATACAGTTTGGTAAACGTCATAATATTTTAATTATCAATGATAACCCTTACAGTTTTGTACTCAATCGTTTTCCAAGAAGTATCCTGAAATATAAGGATGCAAAAGATGTGTGTTTAGAGTTAAACTCGTTGAGTAAAACGTTTAATATGGCTGGCTGGCGAGTGGGTATGTTATTAGGAAGACACGATTATATAAACGCCGTATTACGCGTTAAAAGTAATATGGATTCTGGCATGTTTTTGGGGATTCAAAAAGGAGCAATAGAAGCTTTAAAATGTTCGAATATGTGGTTTACAAGTTTGAATAGTGTGTATGAGCAACGACGACAAATTGTTTGGCAAATTGCAGATGTACTTAAATGCACATATAATAAAGGCGCATCAGGTTTATTTGTTTGGGCTAAGTTGCCAGAGCACATAGAAGCAGAAGCATATATTGATTTAATATTAAAAGAAAAGTCAGTTTTTATTACACCAGGAACCATTTTTGGAACCAATGGAAAAGGCTATATAAGAATTTCACTGTGTGCCTCAATTGGGCAATTAGAAGAAGCCTTAGAGCGATTAAAATAAATAATAGTTATGTGTTCTTCGGAAGCATAGAAACGAATGAATTATAAGATTTCCGTAGAAACGGAATTTAAATATGAACAACATATACATCATAGGAATTGGATTAATTGGAGGGAGTCTAGCAATAGACATCAAGGCCAATTATAAGGATGCTAAAATCTTTGGAGTTGATTCTAATGACAGTCATTTAGATGATGCTTTGAATTTATACTTAATAGATGGTAAAGCAACTTATGATGATTTGCACAATGCAGATTTGGTTATTCTTTCAATTCCTGTAGATAAAGCAATTGTAGAATTGCCTAAAATCTTAGATAAGATAGGAGATCAAACGTTAGTGATTGATGTTGGTTCTACAAAATTACCAATTTGTAAGTCTGTTGAAAACCATAAAAATCGACATCATTTTTTAGCAACACATCCTATTGCAGGAACTGAGTTTTCTGGACCAAAAGCTGCAGTGGCGAATTTATTCGAGAAGAAAACAAATATCATTTGTGAAGTAGAAAAAACAACATTTAAGCTTCAAGAGAAAGCTTTGCAACTTTTTCAAGACTTAGGGATGCGTATTCGTTATATGAATCCTGAAGCTCATGATAAACATATTGCTTACGTATCTCATTTATCACACATTAGTTCATTTATGCTAGGTAAAACAGTCATAGATAAAGAAAGAAATGAACGCGATATTTTTGATATGGCAGGCAGTGGTTTTGAGAGCACAGTGCGTTTAGCAAAAAGTTCACCAGAAATGTGGACACCAATATTTAAACAAAATAGAGAAAATGTTATAGAGACTTTAGATGAGTATATCAATAATCTAAAACATTTTAAAGCGTTGATGGAGGCAGATAATTTTGATGCCATTTATAACGAAATGAAAAACACAAACCATATCAAAGACATTTTAAATGGAATGGTTTAAAATATAATAACACCAAACAAACAATTAGTAAAAGAACGGACTTTGTTTTCTTCGGAAAACAGATTCAAAAGATTAAAAGCAATGGAAAACAAAAAAGAAATGAGAACGTGGTTAGATAAACTAGGGTTAGATCACCCATTAGTTATCGCAGGACCATGTAGTGCAGAAACCGAAGAGCAAGTATTGAGAATAGCGCATGAGCTAAAAGATACAGACGTCAATTATTTTAGAGCTGGTATTTGGAAGCCTAGAACACGTCCGGGAAATTTTGAAGGTGTTGGTGCTTTAGGTTTAAAATGGTTGCAAAAAGTAAAAGCAGAAACAGGAATGAAAACCTGTACAGAAGTTGCTAATAGAAACCACGTAGAATTAGCTTTAGAGCATGATATTGATTTGTTATGGATAGGAGCGCGTTCTACTGTGAGTCCATTTATAATGCAAGAAATTGCAGATGCACTTAAAGGAACCGATAAAACAGTATTAGTTAAGAATCCAGTAAATCCAGATTTAGCCTTATGGTTAGGTGGTATTGAACGATTATATAGTGCAGGAGTTAAAAATTTAGGAGCAATTCACAGAGGATTCTCTACATATGAAAAAACGAAATATAGAAATATTCCTGAATGGCAACTAGCTATTGAGTTTCAAAATAGATTTCCTGATTTGCCATTAATCAATGATCCATCACATATTACGGGTAAGAGAGATATGATATTTGACGTGTCTCAAACGGCTTTAGATCTTAATTTTGATGGTTTAATGATAGAAACACATTATGATCCTGATAATGCTTGGAGTGATGCTGCACAACAAGTAACACCAAAGACATTGGTGAAAATCATGGAAGATTTGAGGATTAGAAAAGAATCAGACCCAGAAGCAGCCTACAATAAAGAACTTAATAATTTAAGAGCTCAAATAGATGTTGTAGATAATCAAATTATAGAATTATTAGGTAAAAGAATGAAAGTTGCCGATGGTATTGGAGGTCTTAAAAAGCAAAAAAACGTTGCTGTTTTACAAAGCAAACGTTGGAACGAAATCTTAGGTAAAATGGTTTTAGATGGTGATGAAAAAGGATTAAGTGAAGAATTTATTTTACGCATGTTTAAAGCAATTCACCAAGAATCAATTAACCATCAAGAGAAAGTTATTAATGGTTAAGAATAATTATTAACTACCCATATAAATTTGAAGAGCCTCATTAAGTTGGGGCTTTTTTATGCGCTTAACTCACTCAAAAGAGCTGTTTACTCATTATTGGTTTTACAAGCAATGCGTTTCTGCTAAGTTTGATTCATAACTTAAAAACCAATATTATGAACCTAGCGTTTCCAAAATTTCACCTTTTTAGCAAAATGATTGACAGTGAACAACATGTGACGAAAAAAAACAATACATACGAACACATGAAATCAACTTTACTAGTGTTATGTCTAACGCTATTAACTATAACAACAGCTGCTCAAACTAAAATTACAGGAACAGTCTCTGATGACTTTGGTCAATTACCTTTAGTAAATATTGCAATTAAAAATTCAAAACAAGGCACATCTTCAAATGACGATGGTGTTTTTTCTATTGAAGCAAAATCGGCAGATACTCTACAGTTTTCTTATTTAGGATATAAAACGAAAGAGGTTATAGTTGGTGATAAGATGAAAATTGATTTGCTGTTTGATAGTTATGAAGAGTTGGATTTAGTAGTAATTAATGCGTATTCGGGAGTAATAAATTGCAGTTATATTATTTGCAGAAAAAGAAGAGGATGTGGTGCAGTTGGAGTAGAAGTTAATACAATTTACAATAATTCTAAAACAGAAAAAGAGATTGTGTTATACCCAAACCCATCAAAAGATGGCATCTTTAATATGAAGTTTTTAGAAGATGTTCAAGAAGTAAATATCATTGTAGCAGATTTAACAGGACGTATTGTTTTAAATAGAATAGAACATAAATTTAAATCTAATGTTATTGTCGATTTGTCAAATCAGCCAACAGGAATATATATTATTAATATGTCTTCTAATGGGACGCAAATTGCGTCTAAGAAAGCAATTAGAATGTAGATTATTAGGCATATAAATTGAAAAGTCAATTAAAAGTTTATTTTTGCTTGTGAAAGAATCTTCTTTCATCCAACAACAACTAGATTTTATATTTATGCTTAAAAAAATTACGTGTTTGCTAATGATGATTGGTCTATCATTTTTAGTTAATGCACAAACTATTGGACCAATCTCAATTACACATGGTGAAGAAATCGAAGCCGACAAAGAAAAAATAGTTAGAATCGCTGGTGAAGCAAATGGTAAGATTTACACGTTAGCAACTAGAAAAAAAGGATTCTATATTAAGGTTTTTAACGCTGATGATATGTCTTTAATCTCAACAAATGAGATTGAAATGAAAGATTTTAAAGATAAAGAGCCTCAATTTGAAGAAATAGCGGTTTTAGATGGTAAGATTTTTATTCTTGGAAGCGTCTACGAAAGAAAAGAAAAGGTTGCTAATTTATTGGCAGTTGAGATTTCTGCAGATGGGAAATTGACAAGTAATTCTAAGATCTTATTTTCTACCAAGGTCACTAAAAAACGTGAAAGAGGTGCCTTTTTTATTAAAGAATCTCCAGGTTCTGATAGACTTCTAATTTTGCATGCTGCACTATTTGATAAAGAAGAGGTGATTCAATATGAAGTAAAACTTGTCAATAATAATCTAGATATAATGGCAGAGCATATTGAAAAGGTGCCATTTAATGATAGACGAGGTTTAGAGTTTGATATTGCTGATTTTGATGTCAATTATAACGATGATATTTTTATCGTAATTAATGAAAGTTATAGAGATAAAAAAACAAAAACAAATAATGAAAAATTTCAATTGCACGTGTTTAAATCTGCAAATGGATATAAAAAAGAAGTTATAGATATCGCATTCACAGATAAAGAAATCATTAACTGTGAAATGCTTGCTTATGAAAACGGTAAAGTGAGATTAGTTGGGTTTTACTCTAGCGTTAGAAAAAATGGTAAAGCAAATAGAGATCTTAAAGGCGTTTATGCTTCTGTAGTAGATGTCAATTCTAAAAGTGTAGATCAATTAAAATTTAATGAGTTTGATTATGATACAAAGGTTAAGTTAATTGGAGAGCGAAGAGCAAAAAAAGGAAAAGATGTAAAGCCTCTTTATTCTACTCATAGTTTAGTTCAAAAGAGTGATGGTGGATTAATCTTGTTATCAGAATATCAATTAGTAATAGTTGGAAGAAGTTCAGGAATTGGACCATTGCAAATCACACCTATTACGCATATTAATAATGAAATTATAGTCACTTCAATCAATCCAGATGGTTCTGTTGGTTGGTCAAATGTAATTGCTAAAAAGCAAAAAGCGGCATTCTCTGCCTTGTCTATTGGTTTTGCTGCTTTTGCTGGGAATTCAAGTTTTACGGTTAGTGCAAGTATCAGTATACCACTTTCTGTTTTAGGAAAAGGTCCTGAATATTTAAGCGCAATGCCAATATATGAAAATGGGAAACTCACTGTTTTATTTAATGACAATACTAAAAACAATGGTGTTACAGATATTGAAGAAATCAGATGGTTAGGAAATTATAATAAAGCGGTTCCAGCTGCGATTATGTTTGATGATAATGGTGTAATGACTCGTGTAGATCAAAATGATGCAGAAAAACATCAATTAGTATTAAGACCGAGAGTGTTTCATAGAAGCTCACCTAAAGAATATATCATTTATTCATCTAGAAAGTCTAAAGATAAGTTAGGACGTATGAAAATTAACTAGAATTAAGTTTACTGATAAAAAAAAGACCATCAATCGATGGTCTTTTTTTATTGGTAAATGCTATATAATTAGCATCTTTGCTGTAATGACAGGACTCGTTTATAAATCTACAGGAAGCTGGTACACCGTGAAAACTAATCTTGGTGCAACTTACCAATGTAGAATCAAAGGTAAATTTAGATTAAAAGGTATAAAAAGTACCAATCCAATTGCGGTTGGAGATATTGTAGATTTTGAGCTAGAAACTAATAATGATGACGAAACAGGTGTGATTCACAATATTCATGATCGTGCTAATTATATCGTTCGTAAATCTGTCAACTTATCCAAACAAACTCATATTATTGCATCTAATGTAGATCAAGTGTTTTTGTTGATTACAATTGATAATCCTCCAACATTTACAAGTTTTATCGATCGATTTTTGGTCACTGCAGAAGCGTATCAAATTAAAACAGTTTTGCTTTTTAATAAAGTAGATACCTATAATAAAGAGACTTTAGATGAGGTAAGATATTTAGCTCATGTCTATAGAAAGATTGGTTATGAATGTATTGGTATTTCTGCGGAAACAGGAAAAAACATAGACAAGGTCAAAGCATTAATGATTGGTAAGGTAAGCATGTTTGCTGGCCATTCTGGTGTTGGAAAGTCAACACTAGTTAATGCCATTGAGCCTGGTTTAGATTTAAAAACAAAAGCCATTTCGTCACAGCATAGTCAAGGGCAACATACAACCACATTTGCCGAAATGTTTGATTTAAGTTTTGATGCTAAGATTATTGATACTCCAGGAATTAAAGGTTTCGGGATTGTTGATATGGACAAAGAAGAAGTTGCTGATTATTTTCCAGAGTTTTTTGAACTCAAACAAGACTGTAAATTTAATAATTGCCTACATAAAGAAGAACCTAAATGTGCTGTTAAAGAGGCTCTAGATAATGACGAAGTGTCTTATTCTAGATACCGTAGCTATCTTCAAATTTTAGAAGGCGAAGATGAACATTATAGAACAGATAATTGGGATAACGAATGAAAAAAGTGGTTTGTCTTCTAATTGTATTAAGCTTTGTCTCTTGTGCTTTTGAGGAATCTTACTTTATGACTATTGAGGTCTCTCAAAACCCTAAAATAATAGTTATTGATGGACGTTTTGTAGAATTTTCAGAAATCCAAAATGCATATTATTTTAAAACTAAAGATTTAGATTCTATCCAGAAATCTAAGTTTTTTGTTAAATTGAAATATGAAGAAGGCATATCAATGGGTTCAATATCAATTATAACAGACGAGCTAAGAAAACTAAAAATTTCAAACGTAAAATATTACGAAACTGAAAAAAGACGATAATTATTATCACTAATGAAAGCAGTCATTCAACGTGTCACAAAAGCTTCAGTAACTATTGAAGGGCAAAAGGTAGCTAATATCAATTCTGGTCTATTGGTGCTTCTCGGTATTGTTGATGACGACACACAAGACGATATCAAATGGTTGTCTAATAAAATCTCTAATCTTCGTATTTTCTCAGATGATGCTGGTGTTATGAATACATCATTACTTCAAACCAAAGGTGATGCTATCGTGGTGAGTCAATTCACGCTTCATGCAAGTACAAAAAAAGGAAATAGACCAAGTTATATCTATGCTGCAAAACCAAATATCGCTATTCCATTATACGAAGCTTTTGTAGCACAATTGGAGGTGGATTTAGGTAAAAAAGTGCAAACTGGACAATTTGGAGCAGATATGAAAGTTGAATTACGCAATGATGGCCCAGTCACTATTATCATTGATACTAAAGATAAGACATAATGGCTTCAATTTTCGGGCATGGTTTAGTGGCTTATACGGCTGCAAAAGTTGTAGACTCTAAGTCAAGTAAATTGTTGATTTTTCTTGCCATTGGATCTTCTATATTACCAGATTTAGATGTTTTAGGATTTTCATTTGGGATAGATTATTTACATCCTTTAGGTCATCGAGGGGTTACGCATTCTATCTTATTTGCAGTACTGTGGAGTGGGTTGCTTACTTTTTTCTTCGGAAAATCTATAAAACTAATCTTTGCTGTTGTTTTATTCTTATCAACGGTATCGCATGGCGTTTTAGATGCTATGACTAGTGGAGGAGAAGGTGTTGGTTTTTTGATTCCTTTTGATAACTCTAGATATTTCTTTCCTTTTAGAGGTATAAAAGTATCACCAATAGGAATTGAGAAATTCTTTTCAGAATGGGGAATTAGAGTTATTTTGAGTGAGCTTCAATATATTGCTTTGCCATGCGGTATTGTATTATTGACACACTATTTTCTTTCCAAAAAGCAGACTGCTAATTAATTATGATATTTTACGGTTTTTTACACAAACTGTTTGAGTAAAAAATCTATATTTGATAACCAACTTAACTAAAATGCTTTATAATGCCCATTAAACTCTATGTAATATTGTTTGCAATATTACTTGCTCCTTATGTGAATGCTCAAGAAGAGAATTTACTTAAGTCTTCTACAATTCCTATTCAATTAAGAATGAAGGCTAATGCAGTAGTTAGATATGACAACACACTTATAGAGGTTAATTCTTATAATAACCTCATATATACTAATAAACGTATAGTAACAGTATATAATGAAAATGGTGTATCAGATCAAGGTACTTATGTGTATTATAATGAGAATAGAAAAATTAAAACATTAGAAGCAAGAGTTTACGATAGTAATGGTGAAGAAATAGATAAATTTAGAGAAAAAGATTTTGAAGATGTTAGTGCTGTAAGTGGAGGAACACTTTACTCTGACAACCGATTAAAATATCTTAGTTATACACCTGTAGATTATCCATATACTATAGTTTATAACGTAGAAGTAGATTATAGAAGTACAGCTTTCGTTCCATCTTGGAGGCCTATTGAAGGCTTTTATGTGAGTACAGAGCATTCAGAATATAAAATCATTAATAACTCTGATACACAAGTTAAGATTAAAGCCATTAACCTTGATGGTTATGCTATTGAAACACATAGTGATTTTCATTATTCTGCTCAAAATCTAAAATCAATAAAACCCGAAGCTTTTAGTCCGTCATTTTATAGTTTCGCGCCAAAAGTAAGAGCAGCACTAGTAGATTTTGAAATGGAAGGTGTTAAAGGTGTCAACAATAATTGGAAAGATTTTGGAAAGTGGATGTATGATGAGCTTTTAACAGGTACTGAGGTTGTTCCAGAAACACTAAAAGAAGAGGTTAGAGTTTTAACTAAAGATGCAGTCACAGATGCTGATAAAGCAAAGATTGTTTATAATTATATGCAAGCTAAGACACGTTATATAAGTGTGCAAGTTGGTATTGGAGGGTGGAAACCTATGTTGGCTGGAGATGTAGAGCGATTGGGTTATGCAGATTGTAAAGGGCTCTCTAATTACACCAAAGCACTTTTGGATGAAGTAGGCGTAACATCATACTATGCGGTTATTTATGGCGGTAAAGGTATTACCAGTTTTGATAACGATTTCTCTGCTACTGAAGGGAATCACGCAGTGTTATGTATTCCAAATGAAACTAAAGATATTTGGTTAGAATGTACAAGTCAAACAAATCCGTTTGGTTTTACAGCGGGTTTTACAGATGATAGAGATGCATTACTCATTACTCCCGAAGGTGGCAAAATTATTCACACAACAGTTTACGAAACAGAAGATAATTTGCAAACCACAAATGCAACGATTAATATTACTAAAGACGGCTCAATTTCAGCAGATGTAAACATAAAAACCTATGGATATCAATATGCGCTTCATGAAGGTATTCAAAATAAACCGTTGCGTGATCAAGAACTATATTTTAAAGAGTATTGGGATTATATAAATAATATTTCCGTAGAAAACATAAAGTTTACAAATGACAAAGATAATGTTGTTTTTACAGAAGATGTAACCGTGTCTTCTTCAAGTTTCGCTACAAAAAGTGGAAAACGTTTGTTGTTTCAACCTAATGCATTTAATAGATTAACACGAATTCCTACGCGATATAAAAAGAGAACCTTAGATTTTGAAATAGAACGAGGTTATAAAGATGAAGATGAATTTGTTATCAATATAGATTCAAATTTTGATATAGAAGCCATGCCAGGTGCAGTTGATATATCTAATAAGTTTGGAAGTTATTCTTTTTCTATTGAAAAATTATCTGATGGTAAATTACTATACAAACGAACACAAATATTAAATAAAGGGTTCTACTCAAAAGAAGAGTACAATGATTTTAGAACCTTCATGTCTACTATGGTGAAACATGATAAATCTAAAATGGTATTGATATCTAAAACATAAAGAATGAAGGCTATAATTACAACAGTATTACTACTTGTCGCATTGAATTTGCAAGCTCAAAATTTCAAATTCGGTAAAGTTTCAAAAGCAGAATTAGCAGAAAAGGTGCATCCAAAAGATTCCTCAGCTAATGCAGCAATTTTATATAAAAAAGAAAGCATACGATTTGATTATCGCAAAGGCGATGGTTTCACTCAAGTTAGGACCATACATGAGCGAATTAAAATATATAATAAAGAAGGGTTTAATTGGGCTACCAAAAAAGTGAGATTATATAATGCCTCTGGTCAAAGTAGAGAGGATTTATATAAGCTCAAAGCGTATACCTATAATTTAGTTGATGGTAAAGTAAAAGATGATAAGCTGAAAAACGAAGGTGTTTTTGATGAAGAATTAAATAAATATTGGAAGACTAAAACATTTACAATGCCTAATATAAAAGAAGGATGTATCATAGAATTTACTTATGAGATTTCTTCTCCATTTAAAGCGATTGACGATTTGGAATTTCAATATACAATTCCTACAAATGTTTTGGAGGTTGTAGTAAAAACACCAGAGTATTTTATCTATAACAAAGTATTAAATCCTCAAACGACATATTTGCCAAAAATTGTGGAATCTACGTCTTCTAGAAATGAATCAGTAACTAGTAAGAGTAGCTCTAATGGTGGAGGATGGGATTCAAGAAGAAATACCCAGACATCAGTGTCACAATTCACAATCAACGAAAAAGTAATTAAAGTTAATGAAACCGATATACCAGCATTAAAAGATGAGCCTTTTGTAGATAATTTAGGGAACTACCAAGCCAAATTGCAAATGGAGTTAACAGCAATAAAATTTCCTAACGAACCTTATAAAAACTTATCTAACTCTTGGGATGCAGTGACTAAAACTATTTATGAAGCTGATAGCTTTGGAGATCAAATAGATAAGTCAGGTTACTATGAAGACGATATTGATGCTTTAATTACAGACCTTAGTGATAATGCTCAAAAGGCATTTATGATTTATAATCATGTAAAATCTAAAGTAAAATGGAATGGATATTATGGATTTTCAACAGATGCTGGTGTAAGAAAAGCCTATAAAGAAGGTGTTGGTAATGTAGCAGACATTAATTTAATGTTAGTGTCAATGCTTAGATATGCAGGAATTACTGCCAATCCTGTACTAATTAGTACAAAGAGTCATGGTATACCTTTATTTCCAACGAGAAAAGGGTTTAATTATGTCATCTGTTTTGTTGAAGATGAAAACGTGATGTCATTATTAGATGCTACAGATGAGAATGCAACATTTAATACATTGCCTACGAGGGATTTGAATTGGCAAGGCCGATTGATTAGAAAAAATGGAAGTTCTACATGGATTGATTTGGCACCACGTAAAGTATCTAAAGATATTACTGGGTTAAATATTAAAATAAATTCAGATTTATCTGCAGAAGGAAAAGTGAGATCACAAAAGTTTGACTATATGGCAAAACGTTATAGAGACAAGTACGCAGATGCGAGTGATGAAACTTATATTAAAGCCTTGGAGAAAGATAAAGGTGATTTAGTAATTTCTAATTTAAATATAGAAGGAAAGAATGATCTATTGAAACCAATAAAAATCACCTACGAATATATAATGGATAATGCGGTTGAAGAGATAGGAGACAAACTTTACTTTTCACCATTACTGTTTTTAAGTACTCAAGAAAACCCATTTAAACAGGATGAGCGTAAACTGCCAATTGATTTAGTGTATCCTATGTCTGATAAATACATGATTAACATCATGTTGCCCGAGGGTTATGATGTGGAGTCATTACCAGAAAATGGAGCTTTAGATTTTGCAGATAAGACAGGTCAATTCAAATACCTTGTGAATCAAAATGGTCGTTTTTTACAGGTCAACGTAGAGTTAAATATTAATACTTCTTTTATACTTTCTGAAAATTACACGTTCTTTAAACAGTTCTTTGCTCAAGCTATTGAGAAAGAAAGTGAAAAAATAGTACTTAAAAAGATGTAAGATGGATATTAAAAACGCGCAACTAGCGGTAGATACATGGATTAAAGAACATGGCGTACGTTATTTTAACGAGCTTACTAATATGGCTCAGCTCACTGAGGAAGTTGGAGAGGTGGCAAGAATAATTGCAAGACGTTATGGTGAGCAAAGTGAAAAAGAAAGCGATAAAAATAAGGACTTAGGAGAGGAGTTGGCAGATGTAGTTTTTGTAGTTTTGTGTTTGGCAAATCAAACAGGAATTGATTTGCAAAGTGCTTTTGATAAGAAACTAGATTTAAAAACCAAACGAGATCACGACAGGCATCACAATAATGATAAACTAAAGTAAAACTTACATTCGAGTCATTGACTTCTCAAAAAGTAAGTGCGTTTTTATGACAATACAACTTCACAAATCAATTATAAAAGAGCAATCAAAAATCACTATTACTGGATCAAAAAGTGAGTCCAATAGGTTGTTGTTACTACAAGCATTATATCAAGAATTAGAGGTTGATAACGTCTCAAATTCTGATGATTCTATAGTCATGCAAAAGGCTTTAGTTTCCGAAGAAAAAATAATAGATATTCATCACGCAGGAACAGCTATGCGCTTTTTAACCGCCTATTTTGCGAGTAAAGAAGGACGAGAAGTTGTACTTACAGGTTCTAGTCGTATGAAAGAACGACCAATTGAAATACTGGTTGATGCTTTAAACCAATTGGGTGCAGAGATTTCTTATGTAGAGTCTCATGGTTGTCCGCCTTTAAAAATTATAGGCAAAACATTGTCAAAGCATAAAGTGACTTTAAATGCCAATGTTAGTAGCCAGTATATTTCAGCATTATTATTGATAGCTTCTCGTTTAGAAAACGGACTAGAATTAACGTTAGAAGGAAAAATCACTTCGATTCCATATATAAACATGACACTTGATTTGTTAAACCAAGTTGGTGTTAAAACATCATTTGAGGATCAAGTAATTGTTGTAAACCCTAAAAAGGATGCGCTAAAAACTAAAAATCTTACTGTAGAATCAGATTGGTCTTCTGCATCTTATTTTTATAGTATTGTCGCATTGAGTTCAATTGGAACAGTCATAGAATTATCATCTTACAAAGAAAAATCGCTACAAGGAGATTCAGTTTTGTCAGATATTTATAAATCATTTGGAGTAGAAACTGTTTTTACAGGTCATTCTATTTTGCTTAAAAAAGTTGAAGACTTACAACGTAATTCAGTAGAATTTCAACTTAATAATTCTCCAGATATTGCTCAAACTATTGCAGTAACATGTTTAGGTTTGGGCGTAAAGTGCCATCTTACGGGTTTACACACATTAAAAATCAAAGAAACTGATAGACTAGTCGCGCTTCAAAATGAATTACAAAAATTAGGAGCTCAAATTAATATTACAGAAGATTCTTTAACGCTAGATAACTCTTTGAAAATCACTAAAAGTGTTGCTATTGCTACATATAATGACCATAGAATGGCAATGGCATTTGCGCCATTAGCTCTAAAAACCGACTTGTATATCGAAGATTACATGGTGGTTTCTAAGTCATATCCAACATTTTGGGACGACTTAGAAGCGCTCGGTTTTAAATTTTCTAAATAAATACTGCGTTTTACTTGACAAGGCCTATGTTGAGATTGTATATTTGCGACTTGAAAAAAGGTATGTGATATTAAAATTCTTGTTTTGACAAGTAGACTAAATCACATAAGACCTAAAAATAATTAAACAATAATATATGAAATTATCACACTTCCATTTTGATCTTCCAGATGAATTATTAGCTGAGCGTCCTACAGATCTAAGAGACGAGTCTAGACTAATGGTTTTAGATAGAAAAAATCAAACCATCGAGCATAAACTATTTAAAGATGTCATCGATTATTTTAATGAAGATGATGTGATGATTCTAAATAATACTAAAGTGTTTCCTGCGAGATTGTTTGGTAACAAAGAAAAAACTGGAGCTAGAATTGAAGTTTTCTTATTGAGAGAATTAAATGAAGAGCAACGTCTTTGGGATGTTTTAGTAGATCCAGCACGTAAAATTAGAATTGGTAATAAATTATACTTTGGTGACGATGAAACGTTAGTTGCAGAGGTTATTGATAATACAACCTCTAGAGGAAGAACATTACGTTTTCTTTATGACGGCTCTTACCATGAATTTAGAAGAAAATTGACAGAACTTGGTGAAACACCACTTCCTAAATATATTCAAAGAGACGTAGAGCCAGAAGATGCTGAGCGTTATCAAACTATATTTGCTAAAAATGAAGGCGCAGTAGCAGCTCCAACTGCAGGTTTGCACTTTTCTAAGCATTTACTTAAACGTTTAGAAATTAAGGGTGTTCAGTTGCCAGAAGTAACACTTCATGTTGGTTTAGGTACTTTTAACCCAGTTGAGGTTGAAGATTTATCTAAGCATAAAATGGATAGTGAGGAGATTTATGTTACAAAACCAGCTACAGATATTATCAATAAAGGTATCGCCGAAAAAAGGCGTGTATGTGCTGTAGGAACAACTGCAATGCGTGCTGTAGAAAGCTGTGTGTCATCAAGCGGAACATTAAATGAATTTACAGGATGGACTAATAAATTTATTTTTCCTCCATACGAGTTTAGTATCGCCAACAGTATGATTACTAATTTTCATACACCAAAGTCAACGTTATTAATGATGGTATCTGCATTTGCAGGTCATGATTTTATGAAAGAAGCTTATGAAGAAGCGGTTAAAGAAAAGTACCGTTTCTATACCTATGGTGACGCTATGTTGATTATATAATACATCAGTTATAGATATAAATAGAAGCCTTATGTTAACGTAAGGCTTTTTTTTGTTTTGGGCATTACCCAAAGGGGCGTGTCTTCCGTTATATCTTTTATATCTAAAAAGCTATAAAAGGATGCCACTACAACCACTAATGCAAGCGTGATCCTGTTAAAATCATATATCGAAAATCGATTAACAATAACACATTCATTACTTTTGTAAACTATATGGATATTAAGAAGAAAGACATACGAGCATTAACAAAAGAGCAATTAAGAGACTTTTTTGTAAAAGAAGGTGATAAAGCGTTTCGTGGCAATCAAGTTTATGAATGGTTGTGGAGTAAAGGTTCACATGATTTTTCAGACATGACTAATGTCTCAAAAGAGACCAGAGAAATGCTCGAAAACAACTTTGTTATCAATCATATCAAAGTAGATCAAATACAAAAGAGTAGTGATGGTACAATCAAAAACGCTGTGCGATTACATGATGGGTTAATTGTAGAGTCTGTTTTAATTCCTGCTAAAAATCGCACAACTGCATGTGTGTCGAGTCAAGTGGGTTGTAGTTTAGATTGTAGATTTTGCGCCACATCAAGATTAAAGCGTATGCGTAATCTTAATCCAGATGAGATTTATGACCAAGTTGTTGTTATAGATAAAGAAAGTAGATTGTATCATAACAGGCCACTTTCTAATATTGTATTTATGGGTATGGGAGAACCTCTCATGAACTATAACAACGTGCTTAAAGCTATAGATAAAATCACCTCTCCAGAAGGTCTCGCAATGTCGCCAAAGCGTATTGTTGTATCAACTTCAGGAGTGCCTAAGATGATTAAAAAAATGGCAGATGATGATGTAAAATTTAAACTCGCAGTGTCATTACATTCTGCCATTGATGAGATTAGAACATCTATTATGCCTTTTAATGCAACATTTCCTTTAGCAGATTTAAGAGAAGCATTAGTCTATTGGTATGAGAAAACCCAAAATAGAATTACTTATGAATACGTCGTTTGGGAAGGTATTAACGATACTAAAAATGATGTAGAAGCCTTGATTAAATTCTGCAAATTTGCACCAAGCAAAGTTAATTTAATAGAATATAATCCTATTGATGATGGCGAATTTCAGCAAGCAAGCTCAAAAGCAATTGACATGTATGTCAATATGCTAGAAGCTAATAATATTACGGTAACTGTTAGACGCTCTAGAGGAAAAGATATCGATGCTGCTTGTGGGCAGCTCGCCAACAAAACATAAAAAAAGCGACCAATTGGTCGCTTTTTTTATTAGTAAGTAAACTGAATTATTAGTTTTTGACAAACTTAATTGTTCTAGTACCTGATTCTGTAGTAACTCTTGCTAAATAAACACCATCTGTATAAGAAGAAAGATTTATTGATTCTTCATTTCCACTTAAAGCTTTATTTATTATTCTTTTTCCAAGAACATCATAAATTTCAATGGAAGAAAGAGTGCTTTGAGGAGAATCTAAATTTAAACTTTTTAGATTTTTGTTATAAGAATGAGTGAAAGCATTGAAAGCAAATTCGCTAACAGATAGCTCTTCATCATTTATTCTAATGTTATCAATAAACCCATCACCACCAAAATTATCATGTACAAATCTAAATGTCGTAAAGTCAAAATCATTTAGTAATACAGATGTTCCTACTTGTACATCATCTATAAAGTAAACAATATTAGAACCAGTTACTTCTGCTCTTACGTTATACCAGGTGTTAATTGACCAAGTGCTTGCATTTTCAAACATTCCAGCTGCATCAACAATTTTGATATTACCTTCAAAATCAAAATCAATTACAAAAGTAAAGAATAAGTCACCCATAGCATCAGGTCCAGCAACTCCAAACCTAAAGTCTGAGCTGTTAGCATCTTGTTGAGTGATAAATACATCATATGAGATTATTGCATCAGCAAATGGTACAGGCGTTGCAAAATCATAGAAACCACCAATAATAGGACCGTTTGTTTGCCCGCCAAAAGCTGGGTCAACAGCAGTTTTAAGAGAAAGTGTACCGTTAGTAGCTTGCTCATTTGAAACATTTTGGTTGACGACGAAGCAACCTGGACCACATCCTGTGACTACCCAGCCATTTTGAGCATTAATGTCTCCTAAAGCAAAACCTTCAGAGGTTTCAAATGAAATTGTTTGTTGAGCATTACTAAAAGTAAATGCTAAAAACATTAAAAGTAATAAAGTAATTTTTTTCATAAAGTTCGGATTTTAAATTAATTAACTATTAAATATAGAGAAAAAAGAGGTGAGAATTGCGTTAGGTGTAAGTTTTAACTAATTATTATGGCTAATTCAAAACGGTAAGCACTTAATTAGTAATTTTGTATTATCAATGTAAATAAGTATCAATAATTGAAAATAACCGAACAAATAAAACAACCCATTGCCTACGAGATGGAACTCTTTGAGCAGAAGTTCCTGTTATCCATGTCAAGTAAGGTTGCGCTATTAAACCGTATAACCCATTATATCGTTAACCGTAAAGGGAAACAAATGCGACCAATGTTTGTGTTTTTAGTTGCAAAAATGGTTGATAATGGTCAGGTTAGTGAACGTACCTATAGAGGCGCTTCGGTTATTGAGTTAATCCATACAGCAACCTTAGTGCATGATGATGTCGTTGATGATAGTAATCGTAGAAGAGGTTTTTTCTCTGTCAATGCACTCTGGAAAAATAAAATAGCAGTTCTCATAGGTGATTTTCTACTGTCTAAAGGTTTGTTACTTTCTATTGATAACAACGATTTTGATTTGCTAAAGATCATATCTGTTGCTGTTCGTGAAATGAGCGAAGGCGAATTACTACAAATCGAAAAAGCAAGGCAGCTTGATATCACAGAAGATATTTACTACGAAATCATAAGACAAAAAACAGCCACGCTTATCGCTGCATGTTGTAGTTTGGGTGCTGCATCTGTGAAACCAAATTCAGAACACGTAGAGTCTATGCGTAAATTTGGTGAACTCATCGGTATGGCATTTCAAATAAAAGATGATTTATTTGATTATGGAGATGAAGCTATCGGTAAACCAACTGGGATTGATATTAAGGAACAGAAAATGACGCTTCCATTAATTCATGTTTTGAATATGTGTTCTAAAAAAGAAAAATCGTGGTTAATTAATTCTATTAAAAACCATAATAAAGATAAAAAGCGCGTCAAAGAGGTGATTTCATTTGTGAAAACAAATAATGGATTAGATTATGCTGTCAATAAAATGAAGCAATTTCAAACGCAAGCTCTAGAAATATTACACACATATCCAGAGTCTCAATATAAAACATCATTAGAATTAATGGTGAATTATGTTATCGATAGAAAAAAATAAATGCATAAGTTTCTTATAATTAGCACTTTATAAATTAATTTAATCTTCAGGCAACCATTAGCACAACTATTGCGTCTTTATAAATAGAAGACCAAACGACAATTATTTTGAAAGTAATTCAATTACATCATAAAAATAATACGACGCTCATAAAAAGAGCCGCGAAAGGCAAGCGTGATGCTCAGCATACATTGTTTGAAATTCATGCGCCAAAAATGCTTAGTATATGTCGTTATTACATTAGAGATATGCAAAATGCAGAGTCTGTAATGTTAAAAGGATTTTTCAAAGCGTTTACAAATCTTAAGAATTTTAAAAACGAAGGAAGTTTTGAAGGTTGGTTGAGACGTATCATGGTAAGAGAATCTATTTCTTTTTTAAGACAAGAAAAGCATGTAGAATTTTCGGTTGAAGATGAGGTAATTCATCAAGAGCAATACAATAATGTAGATTCACAAATTGAGGTTGCTCAAATTCAACAACTTATTGATGAACTTCCAGAAGGTTATAAAATGGTATTTGTCATGTATGCTATTGAAGGATACAAACATCAAGAAATAGCAGACATCTTGAATATTTCGCAAGGCACCTCAAAATCGCAATTATTTAAAGCACGACAAATGCTTCAGAAAAAAATTAAGGACATAAATACAACAAGTTATGGCACCAATTAAGTTTGAAGAGAACATAAAAGATAAGTTAGAGAAAAGGACCATACAGCCGTCAACAGGTGCTTGGGATACATTATCTACAGATCTTAAGAATAATGATACAAAACACACAAGAGGTTTAATATTCTATATAGGTATTGCTGCGAGTTTTATAGGGATTTTATTAGTGACCACTGTGATGTTTAAATCTGCGGAAAATCAACTTGAAAATCCAACTATAGTAGAAATAGAAACTAAAGATTTTCATAATAATGGAGAATCAAAAGCGGTAAATGAAACTTTTGAAGAAGAAGTTGTCACAGCAAATTCCGAAGAGACTAATAAACAAAATCAAATTAATTCATCAATCAAAAACGAGCCTAAGTTAGCTGCAATCTCAAACCAATCTATTAATATGAACAAAGAGAACAAGGTTGAGAAATCAATAAAAGATAAGCTTATTAATGTCAATGAAACAAAACAATCAGTAGCGGTTTTAAACCCAGTTAATACTAAAAAAGAGCAATCTTCAGTGAGTATATTAACCTTTGAAGAGGTGAAAGCTGTTGAAGTTGTCAATCAAATTAAAAAACTAGAAATTGAAAACGGCACGATTTCAGATGCCGAAATTGAAAACCTATTAAAACAGGCAGAAAGAGATATTTTAAGAGAACGTATATATAATGAAACTACACGAACGGTAGATGCCGATGCTTTACTTCAAGACGTTGAAGATGATCTGGAGCAATCGTTTAGAACCAAAGTATTTGAAGGCTTAAAATCGCGTTTCAAAACAGTGAAAACTGCAGTCGCTGAGCGTAACAATTAAATAATCATCAATTAAAAACGAACACTATGAACACTATCACAAAATCTTTAGTGCTACTATTCCTATGCTTAATTGTAAGCAATGTGAAAGCACAAGAAACACAACAAGACTCAACAAAAACTAGTATTCCATTCAGAGAAAACGGTTTGGAAATCGATAAGTTAGTCGAGCTTAAAAAAAGAATAGAAAAAGAAGAGCGAGCATTTTTGAAAGCTGAAGTTGAAAACATCAATAGAAGGTTAGACGCTAAAGAGATAACCAAGGATGACGCTGAAAAATTAAAAAAAGAAGCTGCGAAGAAAAGAGCCTTGAATATTGAGAATCGAATGGCGATCATTGATAATAAAATTGCTTTGTTAGAACGAAATGATTCTGGATACTCTGATGAGTCTGTTCAATTTGGTTTCAGTTTAGGTAAGTTTTCAGGTATTAGTATTAATCCAAGAAACAGATCGAGAGTTTACGATAAACGTACGACTAGTGATTTGGTGTTTGCTGCTGGATTTAATAATGCCATTGGTGACGGACAAAAAATTGGAGACGAATACTCCTTTATGGGTTCTGGTTTTGTAGAATTAGGAATTGCTTGGAAAACAAGACTTTTTAAAGAGTCAAATGCTGTTAGAATAAAATATGGTATCTCTTTTCAATGGAATAAGTTAACACCTAAAAATGATCGATATTTCGTGCAAGATGGCAATACAACAACTCTTGAAACATTTCCTAGTGAGTTAAAAGAATCAGAGTTTAGAATTACGAATCTTGTAGTGCCTTTTCATTTTGAGTTTGGGCCATCTAAAAAAATAGAGCGTAAAAAATATTTTAGATATAGTACGGCAAACCATTTTAAAGTAGGTGTCGGTGGTTATGCAGGTTTTAATATTGGTACACAGCAAAAACTACGTTTTGAAGAGGATGGCGATCGCGTAAAACAAAAAATTAGACGCAACTACAATGCAACGCCTTTTGTTTATGGTTTAAGTGCTTATGTTGGATATGGAGGATTAGGAATCTATGCTAAGTATGATTTGAGTCCTGTATTTAAAAACCAAGTGGTTGATCAAAACAATCTATCACTAGGATTTAGATTTGATTTGGATTAGTCTATTTATAAATCCAATTAAAAGCTTCATTTACGTTAGTAATGGAGCTTTTTTTTTACATTTACAGTTCACTATTATTTCTGAAATTGATATCAAAATCTTCCATAGAACAAGTATTTGAAACCGCTCGCGTTGAGGAGGTTATTGGTGATTTTGTGCAATTAAAGAAGTCTGGAAGTAACTTTAAAGGATTGAGTCCGTTTAGTGATGAGCGCTCACCAAGTTTTATGGTATCTCCTGTAAAACAAATTTGGAAAGATTTTTCAAGCGGAAAAGGAGGGACTGTCGTATCTTTTTTAATAGAACACGAACACTTCACGTATCCTGAAGCCATAAAATACTTGGCAAAAAAGTACAATATAGAAGTTGAAGAAACCGAACAGACTAACGAAGAAAAAGCAGAAGCTAGTGAACGTGAAAGCATGTATTTGGTAAGTGAATTTGCCAATACCTATTTTCAAAATATCATGCACAAAACAGATATTGGTAAATCTATTGGTTTAAGTTATTTTAAAGAACGTGGTTTTACAGATGAGATTATTAAAAAATTCCAACTTGGTTATGCGTTAGATGAGTGGCAAGCCTTTACAGACGAAGCCATTAAAAAAGGCTATCAACTTGAGTATTTAGAAAAAACAGGACTTACTATTGTAAAAGAAGAGAAGCAATTTGATCGTTTTAATGGGCGTGTTATGTTTCCAATACATAGTATGTCTGGTCGTGTGCTAGGGTTTGGTGGTCGTATTTTAGGAACTAATAAAAAAGCAGCCAAATACTTAAACTCTCCAGAGAGTGATATTTACCACAAAAGTAAAGTACTGTATGGTATTTATTATGCAAAACAAAGCATAGCTAAAGAAGACAATTGCTATTTGGTT
>CAJQOA010000101.1 GCA_905479815.1 uncultured Psychroserpens sp. | reverse complement strand
GTACAAATATAACTTAATACGCATTAAAATATTTCACTAGTTGACATAAAAAAAGCATCCAAAATAGGATGCTTTTTTATAATCTATAATACTAATTTTTAATTTTCTAAAGCACTACCAGTACCTACCGAATAATTAATTTTTAAAGCATTTGCTTTTCTAAGCTCTTTTTTGATATCTGCAACGATACCCATATTAGCTTCTTTATCCACTTTTAGTGATACAGTTAAAAAATCTATTAATTCTTCTCTTGCTATACCAGCTCTTTCAGAATTAATAAAAGCTTGAATATCTTCAACATCCATAAACTTATCATTAAGCTGTAATCTAGCTTCAGTTCCTAAGTTTTCGAAACCTCTTGCAGGCTTTCCAGCATAAATATAACTAATAGGATATTTCTTTTCTAACTTTTCAACTTGATCAGCTAAAGGCAACCTTTGTTCAACCATAAGCGTATCTTCTCTCATTACGGTTACAACCATAAAGAAAAATAGTAGCATAAAAACAATATCAGGTAACGATGCTGTATTCACAGCCGGTAAAGCATTGTCTTTTTTACTTTTAAATTTAGACATAGTATAGTGTTTTTATTTATTGTACTTCAGAAAGCTTTTCAGGATACTCTGTTCTAATCTGATCGATAACCGCCTTAAGTTTTTCTTTATCGCCGTTGAATTTTACATCTTTGTAATTCTTTTCCATCATTACAAAATCCATTTCGCTAAAGCCCTTTCTTGCTCCTATTTCTAAAGCTCTCTTGTTACGCAAATCATTGTATGCAGCAACTAGTTCGTTTTGTACAGAAATATACTGAGCATAAGACGTTTCTCTTTCATTCTTTAAAGAGATAATAGCTTTATCTGGATGATCTGAAGAACTTGTACTTCTTTCACCATTACAGTAATCACATTTATTACCATTAGCATCAGTTCCACCACCATTATCTAAAAACTCAATAGCAGCTTTACGCAAATCCTTAAGTTCCATTAACTCATCTTCAACTAACAATTGATCCTTACCATTTATTAAAACCGTAAAAATATTCTTTTGCTTAATAATTACATCTTCATCGTTAGGCGGTTCCATTGGAGGAAGCTTACGATTAATCCCAGAATCTTTAGGGATAGTTGTAGTTACTAAGAAAAATATAAGAAGTAAGAATGCAATGTCTGCCATAGAACCTGCATTAACTTCTGGTGCTGAACGTTTTGCCATAATTTATTTTATTTACTTAGCATCTTTTTAACTCCGAAGAACAACATTAAACCTGCTGCTAACAAAATTAAAATATAGAATGCTTTAATTCCTGCTTCAATCAACTTAGAACCGTTTGCAGATAACATTTCGCCATCAGTTAATTCTGTTTCTACTCCAGATGAAGCAAACCATGCCACTATTAATACTAGAGCAAAAACTCCTAAAGACATCAATGCTTTCTTCAGCTTATCAGGATGGCTAACTAAGTTAACCAAACTAAATACAACTGCAGATACTGTTGCAATTCCTAGAACTACATATGCTAGATTTGCAAACCAATCCAAAACAGCCTGATTAGTAACCTCATTCTCAATAGCTTCATCTCCTAGCATCATAATTCGCACTAAAAAGAATACTGCAATTAGACCTATTACTAAAGCAACAATTTTGATTATTTTTTGAATATTCATGTTATGTTTGATTTAATAATTGGGTTATTATTTCTTATGTCTTACTAATAAATCTATTAGTGAGATAGACGAATCTTCCATATCATTAACAATACTATCAATTTTAGAGATAATATAATTATAAAAGATTTGTAATATAATAGCTACAACAAGACCAAATACAGTCGTTAATAAGGCTACTTTAATACCACCTGCTACTAATGAAGGATTCATATCACCTGCAGCTTCAATTTTATCGAAAGCATCAATCATACCTAGTACAGTACCCATGAAACCAAGCATTGGTGCTAATGCGATAAATAACGAAATCCAAGATACGTTTTTCTCTAATTGTCCCATTTGAACACCACCATAAGCTACAACAGCTTTTTCAGCAGCATCGATATCTTCGTCTGCTCGATCTAATCCTTGGTAAAAGATTGATGCAACAGGTCCTTTTGTATTTCTACAAACTTCCTTAGCTGCTTCAATTCCACCAGAGTTAAGAGCATCCTCTACATCTTGAGTTAATTTTTTAGAATTTGTTGTTGCAAGGTTTAAGAAGATAATTCTTTCAATAGCAATTGCTAAACCTAGAATTAAACATAATAATACAATTCCCATAAAAAATGGACCACCTTCAATAAAACGTTCTTTTACTTTTTGAGTAAATGATTTCTCAGCATCTGCTGCTACTTCGTCTGCAGTTTGAAATGTTGTGGTAGCTGCCGTTGTTGCAGCTTCAACTGTGTTTGCATTTGTACTTGCATTAACAGTACCGAAAGCCATGATACCTACTATGGCTAAGATTGAAAAAAGTCTTTTCATCGTGATTGTTCTTAATTTTATTAGTTAAAGTGTTAAAGATAAAAAAAAAATGTAATTAAAAAATAAAAATACTAATTGCGTCATACGCATTAACGTTGTTTTCGTCAATTAGCAATTATTGGAAAGACGAATTTAAATAAAATGTTTTGGATTCTTTAGTTATAAAATGAAAAACTTGCGATTTACTCATTGATTTCTCAAGAAAATAACTAAAAACACACATATTACTTCAAAAATTTTGCAACTCGCAAATGATTCAGTGCCATTACATTTAGCACTTAATAAACACAGCTTAATCTTTAAAAAATCATACTTAAGTATTTTATAAATTAAAATTAAAAATTTAGTTATACTTAGATAATAAATATGAATTTCATCAATATATATGGGTGTTTTTAATTAATTTCTAGGTTTCTTAAGGAATTAGCAGAGACTATAACAATAGTAAAACTTAAAAAATAAAGATATCTAAATATGTATTTGGCTTGGCTACTTTTTTATAAAAGAAAAACCTGCAACTTTCGTTACAGGTTTTTTTTGCAGAGAGGAAGGGATTCGAACCCTCGATACCGTGAAGTATACACGCTTTCCAAGCGTGCGCCTTAAGCCACTCGGCCACCTCTCTATTTTGAGATTGCAAACATACAACTCATATTAAACTAAAAAAAGGTAATTAAGATTTTCTATGACATCTCTCCTCGTAACGAGGTTTCAAAGATAGTTTTGAATGTTTTAATTGACACCTTTTCACCCAACATGAACATTAATTTTGCTAATGCTGCTTCTGTTGTGATGTCTTTACCAGAGATAACTCCAATAGATTTTAGTTGCGTACTCGTCTCATATTGTCCCATTAAAACACTTCCTCCAGAACATTGTGTGACATTAATAATAGGTACACCTCGTTTTATTGTTGCTTTTAGCATTTCTGTAAACCACAATTCTGTTGTTGTATTTCCAGCGCCATAGGTTTCTAAAACAACACCTTTAATATGTTCTATATCAAAAAGTGGTTTCAAAACCGATTCGCTAATTCCAGGAAATAGTTTTATTAATAAGATATTTGTTTCGAAATTTTTATGGACTACTAGTTTTTTGCGAGTATTAGGTTTGTATAATTCGTTATATCCAACTTTAAGATGAACACCAGATTCTGCCAAATGTGGATAGTTTAGGGATTCAAAGGCTTCAAAGTGCTCAGCATTTATTTTTACAGTTCTATTTCCGCGGTACAACTTATACTCAAAATATAAGCCTACCTCCTTAATAACTGGCTTTCCTCCTTTTTGCAAAGATGCCATTTGGATAGACGTAATTAAATTCTCTTTAGCATCTGTTCTCAAATCTCCTATAGGCAATTGTGATCCTGTGAAAATGATTGGTTTTGCTAAATTTTCAAACATAAAACTCAATGCCGATGCAGAATAACTCATTGTATCACTACCATGCAACACAACAAAACCATCAAAGTCGTCATAATTCTCTTCAATTATTTCTGCTATTTGAACCCAATACTTAGGGTTCATATTGCTACTATCTATTGGCTCTTTAAAAGAGATTGTCTCAATATTACAGTCTAATAATTTAAGCTCTGGGATGTTTTTTAAAAGGTTATTGAAATCAAAAGATTTTAATGCACCTGTTTCAGGATGTTTAATCATCCCAATGGTTCCGCCTGTGTAAACTAATAATATGTTAGGTTGATTTATTGCCATAAGTTATATTCCGAAGATATCTTTAGAATTTTCTGTGGTAATTTCGGCAATTTTTTCCTCGGAAACATTATAAATTTCAGCTAATTTCTCAACAACTTTAATGATATAACTACTTTCATTACGCTTCCCTCTATATGGTTTTGGTGCTAAATAAGGGGAATCTGTCTCTAAAACAATGTGTTTTAAATCAATCTGTTCAAGAAATTTATCAATTTTTCCGTTTTTAAAAGTTGCTACGCCTCCAATCCCTAATTTCATATTATAAGAAATAGCTTTGTGAGCTTGTTCTAATGTACCAGTGAAACAGTGAAATATTCCGAAGAGCTTGTCATCCATAACCTCATCGAGGACCTCGAAAATTTCATCGAAAGCTGCTCTACAATGAATAACAATTGGTAAATCATATTGCTTTGCTAAACTAATTTGATGTTTAAAAGCTTCCTTTTGAATCTCTAGCGTTGAAGTGTCCCAATATAAATCAATACCTATTTCACCTACAGCATAGAATGATCGCTTTGCAAGCATTTCTTCTACATGTTGTAGTTCTTCTTTATAATTTTCTTTGACTGATGTAGGATGCAAACCCATCATTAAAAAAGTATGCTCAGGGAAATCGGCTTCCAATTTCAACATGGCTTTTGTGTAACTAGAGTCTATTGCTGGAATAAAAAATCTAGAGACATTCTGTGAAATAGCACGCGCTATCATCTCACTTCTGTCTTCATCAAAAGCGTCGCTATAAAGATGCGTATGGGTATCTGTAATTATCATGATGCAAAAATAACCGAATTATAGAATTATATTTGAAGAAATTATAGAGTTATGGAAACTTTACAGGAGTACCTATTATATAAAGGCTACACAAAAATCAAATTGAAGCTCACAAAAACGAATCATTTTGAAATTAAAGCTACAATAAATGGTATAAAAGGACGCTTTATTCTAGATACTGGCGCCTCAAGCTCTTGTGTAGGTTTTGAAGCTATTGAAACGTTTAAACTCATCGCTAAAGACTCCAAAGTTAAAGCAGCTGGTGCAGGTGCAATAGATATGCTCACTCAAGTTTCAAGAAGAAATACACTTAAAATTGGCAAATGGAAAAAAGACAAAGTGGTTTTAGTCTTATTTAATTTGTCTCATGTAAATACCGCATTAACTGTTCATAATGCCCAACCAGTAGACGGCATTATTGGAGCAGATATTCTAAAGAAATCTAAAGCAATTATAGACTATGAAAAAAAGTACTTATACCTAAAATTGTAGGAAAAGTGCATGTTGAGTTATAAAATCTCTTATCTTTAGGCTTCAATCCCTCACATTAATAGCAAAATGTCAACTTCAATCATTATAGCAGATGATCATCCGTTAATTCTAAAAGGTCTTAAAGATTTTTTGTTAGAAAAAGAATTCAATGTTATTGCAAGTGCAAAAAATGGCAAAGAAGCATTTACTCTTATCAATGCACACAAGCCAGATATTGCCATATTAGATATACAAATGCCTATTCTCACAGGTTTGCAAGTTGCAGAAAAATGCAAAGAAGCTAATCTTGACACCAAAATTATTATCATCACTTTTGAGAAGAGTGAGGAGATTTATAACAAAGCCAAGTCACTTGGAATCTATGGCTATATCTTAAAAGAGTTTGCTATAGCAGAGCTTGAATATTGTATTTCCTGCGTGCTAAGAGAATACCACTATTTTAGTCCAGAACTGATAGAGTATATCGAAATAAAGAAAATGCCAGAGGCTTTAAAAACCTTAACAGATACAGAAATCAAAGTTCTTAAGCGTATAGCAGATAACAAGACAGCAAAGGAAATTGCTAGCGACATAGGCATCTCTGATAGAACCGTAGAAAAACATAAAAGTAATATAAGAACAAAGTTAAAATTAGAATCTAAAGCCAATAGTATTCTTTTATATGCTAAAGAGTATGAAGATTTTTTATCAAAATATACGTAGAACATAGCATTGACTGTCTACGAATTAAGATACTAACCTCTGAATTATTAATAATTCAGAGGTTTTTTATTAAAAACAGGTATATATACCTATTGACTAGTATTGTTTAAATAAAGATATTTACAGTGTTATTAATTCTATAGGGAGAATTAAATTTATTAAAAACTCTAGATCTTGATTGATTTAGAGTTTTTCTTTATTAATGTCAAAATTTTAACACTTTTAAGTCAAAATATACGTAGAACTACGTATTGTTTAGTGTTATTTTAATGACGACATTTGTATTGCTATTAATCAATTTCCTTTTTATTAAAAAAAGGATCAAAGCTCTAAGCCTTTTGGTTTAGAGCTTTTTTAGTATTTAAGAACAAAACTTTAACACTTTAAAATCAAAATATACGTAGAACTACGTATTGTTTGGTGTTGCTTTAATAACGAAATTTGTATCAGAGTTATTGAGATTAGAGGGATTTTTTTTAAGTAACTCTATTAATTAATTAGGGTATATAAGGCTCTGGGACTCTTCATAATCCCAGAGTTTTATTAAAAACAAAGCATAAAACTTAAAACATATAAAAATGGAAACAATGAAAAACAAACAAAGTCTTACCAATAAGATATTTATTGTAGGCTTAATTTTTAGCGCCATTTTAATAATATCAATTAATATTCTTGTGAATTTTTTTTAGTTAGTTAGTTATTTTTATTAGGGAGAAAAAGCGCAATACTATCTTAATAGGTTGCGCTTTTTTGTGTTTTACCAAAAAATATTTCACATCATTTTAAAAGAAAAAACAAAACTTTATATAGAAAGTAAAAGCGCAATCCAAATTATGAATTGCGCTTTTTTATATTTCCAAAGAAAAGAAGTTATTACATTTCTAATGCTCTCTTTACATCATTATCCATTAATAATTCTGCTGGGTTTTCTAATGCTTCTTTAACAGCTACTAAGAATCCAACAGATTCTTTACCATCAATAATTCTATGATCGTAAGATAAAGCAACAAACATAATTGGTCTAATTTCTACTTTTCCATCAATAGCTACTGGACGTTCAACAATGTTATGCATTCCTAAAATTCCACTTTGAGGAGGGTTGATAATTGGCGTTGACAACATACTACCAAAAACACCACCATTTGAAATGGTGAATGTTCCACCTGTCATTTCATCAACAGTTATTTTTCCGTCACGAGCTCTAATTGCTAAACGTTTCACTTCAGATTCAACACCTCTAAAACTCAAGTTTTCAGCATTTCTAATCACTGGCACCATTAGTCCTTTTGGACCTGATACTGCGATAGAAATATCAACAAAATCATAAGTTAACATTTGTTTTCCGTCAATCATTGAATTAACTGCAGGATACATTTTTAATGCTCTAACAACAGCTAACGAAAAGAAACTCATAAAACCAAGACTCACGCCATGCTTTGCTTTAAAGTCTTCTTTATATTGTTTACGTAATGCAAAAATTGGAGACATATCAACTTCGTTGAACGTTGTCAACATAGCAGTTGTGTTTTTAGCCTCTACCAAACGTTCTGCAACCTTGCGACGTAACATTGACATTTTACTATGTGAGCTTCCACGATTACCACTAGTAGGAGTTCCCATAGAAGGTACTGCATTTACAGCATCATCTTTAGTTATACGACCATCTTTTCCTGTTCCAGAAACAGATTTAGCATCCATTCCTTTTTCATCTAAAATTTTCTTAGCTGCAGGACTTGCTGTACCTGTAGCATATGTTTTAGTTTCAGATGGAGTTGCTTTTGGAGCCTCCTTTTTAGGAGCCTCTTCCTTTTTCTCTTCTTTTGCTGATGTAGTATCTCCACCTTCTGGTTTTGCTGCACTAGTATCAATTAAACACACTATGGCTCCAACGGCAACAGCATCACCTTCTTCGGCTTTGAATGTGATTGTTCCACTTGCTTCAGCAGGCAATTCTAATGTAGCTTTATCACTATCAACTTCTGCAATGGCTTGATCTTTTTCAACATAATCACCATCGGCAACTAACCATTCTGCAATTTCTACTTCTGTGATTGATTCTCCTGGTGAAGGAACTTTCATTTCTAAAATCATCGTTCTGTAATTTTATTTTTAAGCGTTTGTATACGTTTATATTTTTTTACTAAATCTTCCATAAAAGGAAGGTAATCTTTTTAATCTATCGTTGATTATTTTTTGATTTATCAAAAACATAATCAATAACTTCTTGATGACGTTTTTTAGATCTCACACTACTTCCTGCTGCTGGTGCACCATAAGGTCTACGTGATGCAGCTCTAAATGTTCTGGCTTCATCCAAGTTCATTAACATATGACTGTATGCTCCCATATTTCTAGGCTCTTCTTGTGCCCAAACAATATCGTCTGCCTTTTTATATTTAGCAATCGCTTCTTTGATTTGCTTTTCTGGCAAAGGGAATAATTGCTCAACTCTTACCAATGCAACGTCTTCTCTTTTAAGTTCTTCTCGTTGTTCTAGCAAATCATAATAAAATTTCCCTGTAACAAAAACTAGGGTTTTAACCTTATCTGCTTTAGCTGTTGCATCATCAATTACCATTTGAAAACTTCCGTTAGCAAAATCATCTACAGATGAAACTACTAGTGGATGACGTAATAAACTTTTTGGAGTAAATACAATTAATGGTTTTCTAAATTGTGCCTTCATCTGCTTACGAAGTAAATGATAAATATTTGCAGGTGTTGTACAATCCATCACATACATATTATCTTTTGCGCACATTTGTAAGTAACGTTCCATTCTACCAGAAGAGTGCTCTGCACCTTGGCCTTCATAACCGTGAGGCAATAACATGACCAATCCGTTTTGAAGTTTCCATTTATCTTCTGCTGCAGAAATATACTGATCTAACATTATTTGTGCTCCATTACTAAAGTCACCAAATTGTGCTTCCCAAATCACTAATGTTTTAGGGCTTGCCATAGCATAACCATAGTCAAAACCTACAACACCATATTCTGAAAGCAGTGAATTGTAGATAAAGAATTGCCCTTGCTTATCACTAATTTGATTCAGCAATAATATTTCTTCTTCACTATCTTCAACCTTTACTACAGCATGTCTATGAGAAAACGTACCACGCTCAACATCCTGTCCAGAAATCCTAACATCATAACCCTCTTCTAACAATGTACCATAAGCTAAATGCTCGGCCATTGCCCAATCTAACTTATCTTCATCAAACATTTTTTGACGCGACTGCACTAAACGCTCAATTTTACGAATAAATTTCTTATCCTCAGGCAAGTTAGAAATCACTTTTGTGATCTTAGCCAAGCCTTCTTTAGAATAAGTTGTATCAATAGATTGAAGCATTTTATCTTCAATTACAGCATTGAAATTTTTCCATTCATCTGCCATAAACGGCGTAATTACTGTCTTGTCTATTTTACGAGAATCTTCGAGATTTTCTTCAAGTTTATCTTTGTATTGCTTTTCTAATTGAGACACATAATCTTTATCGATTACACCTTCTTCCATTAGTTTCTCTGCATAAATATCTCTTGGATTTCTATGTTTTGAAATAGCCTTATATAATTTTGGCTGTGTAAAACGAGGTTCATCACCTTCATTATGTCCATATTTTCTATAACCTAATAAATCAATGAATACATCACGTTTAAATTTCATTCTAAAATGTAGTGCAAATGACATCGCATGAACCACAGCTTCTGCATCATCAGCATTAACATGAAGTACTGGCGACAATGTCACCTTACCAACATCTGTACAATATGTACTTGATCTTGCATCTAAATAATTAGTAGTAAAACCAATTTGATTATTCACTACAATATGAATAGTACCATTTGTTTTGTACCCATCTAATTGTGCCATTTGTACGACTTCGTATACAAGTCCTTGTCCTGCAATAGCAGCATCACCATGAACAACTATTGGTAAAACCTGTGAAGGGTTCTCTGAGTATTTATCATCTTGTTTTGCCCTTACAATTCCTTCTACAACTGCGCCAACAGTTTCTAAATGTGAAGGGTTTGGTGCAATACTTAAATTTATTTTGTGACCACCTTCTGTATTACGATTACTCGTCCAACCTAAATGGTATTTAACATCTCCATCAAAAACTTTTTGCTCGTAATCTTTACCATCAAACTCACTAAAAATGTCTTTTGCACTTTTTCCGAAGATATTAGTAAGTGTACTCAAACGTCCACGATGTGCCATTCCCATGACAAATTCTTTAACGCCATGCTGTGCCGCATTTTCAATTAAAGAATCTAATGCAGGAATCAACGACTCATTACCTTCTAATGAAAATCGCTTTTGACCTACGTATTTTGTGTGAAGAAAACTCTCAAAAGAAACTGCTTCATTTAATTTTCTAAGAATATGCTTTTTTTCTTCAGAAGAAAATTTAGGCTGATTATCATTAACATTCAGCTTATTTTGAATCCATTGAATTTCTTCAGGCTTTCTAATATACATGTATTCAACACCTATCGAGTCGCAATAAATACTCTCTAAATGTCTAATAATCTCTCTAAGCGTCTGCTTACCAGTACCTAGAATTTCTCCAGCATTAAATGTGGTATCTAAATCTGATTGGGTCAACCCAAAATTAACTAAATCTAGAGTAGGCTCATATTTTCTACGATCTCTAACCGGATTAGTTTTCGTAAATAAATGTCCACGATTTCTATATCCATCAATTAATTTAACAACCTGAAATTCTTTTTGTACGTGCTCAGGAACTTGTGTAGAAACACCTTCTACAATGTCTCCTTCCATGCCATAACTTTCGCTACCAAAGTCGTAACCTTGAAAAAAGGCTCTCCAACTTGGTTCTACAGAATCGGGGTTTTTTAAGTATTGGTCGTATAAATCAGCAAAGTATGCTGTGTGTGCTGCGTTTAAAAAGGAATATTTATCCATACAATGGGTGCTGTCGTTTTCGCTTCAACAAAGTTTAGTCAAAAATACAACTTTTACTAAAAATAGATACGATTTTGGTATATTTATGAACCATTTTTAACTCAAATTTAGAATTATGAAAATTTATAACCACTCAAAGCTCAAATACATAATTATACTGATCCTTTGTATTGGAGTTTCATTTCAATCATTTTCACAAGACGATGCACCTCAAAGCGAGTTCTGGAATAACGTACGATTTGGAGGTGGCATAGGATTGAGTTTTGGAGATGGTTTTTTTAGCGGTACGCTTGCACCAAGTGCTATTTATGACTTCAACAATAGTTTTTCTCTAGGTCTTGGCCTTAACGGAACTTATAATAGTTTAAAAAACTCATACAACTCAACAATATTAGGGTCCAGTATAATTAGTCTTTATAACCCTGTTGATCAACTACAAGTTTCTGGTGAATTTGAGTATTTAAATGTGAGTCAAAAATTTGATAATAATATTTTTGAAGATCAAAATTATTGGGTGCCTGCACTTTTTGTGGGACTAGGTTATCGTACAAACAATATCGTTTTTGGCATAAGGTATGACGTGCTTTACGATAAAGATAAAAGTGTTTATGCAGATCCTTGGGCTCCTTTTGCTAGGTTTTATTTCTAATTTTGATACGGATTTAAGAGTAGGTATTCCTGTACCACACCTTTTGCCACTCACGTTGTAGGATTAAAAAGGTAACGTCTTCCGATAGTTTTAAAGCATCGCTTCCATCTAGTTTTTTTATTTTTTCTTCGGAAACATCTATTATGTAAAGCAAGTTTAAATACTCTGCAAATTTCTCTTGTATCAATTTAAAAACAGCCTCATGCAACAAATATTTAAGGCTTGAAGGCAGGATTTCTTCATCAAAATCGAGATCAATGTTTGCGAGTAAAAAGTCTTTATTAACTTGTTTAATAAGCTTAGAGTATAGTTCTAAGTCTTCGGTTTTTGAAATTAATTCTTCAAAATTAGCAGGTAATTGCATTAGGTATTTCGGTTCATTAAATCGTTACCAAAAGCCTTGAGTGCGTTTTTGTTCTCTTCAGAAATTTTAAGTGACTCTAAAACTGAAAATGCTTTTTTAGTATACTTTTCTATTTCTATTTTTGTTGCTTCTGCAGAACCACTAGATACAAATAACTGCTTCACAGTGTCAATTTTATCACTAGGATCAGTAGGATTTACACTATACAAACGCTCGAGTTGCAACTTATCTTCATTATTAGAAAACTCTAAAGCTTTTAAATATAAATAGGTCTTTTTATTTTCAATAATGTCTCCTCCTACTTGCTTTCCGAAGGTTTTTGGGTCACCAAAAGCATCTAAATAATCATCCTGTAATTGAAAAGCTACCCCTAAGTGTCTTCCGAAGTTATAAATAGAATCTTGACAATCTTGTGACGCATTAGCTACAATAGCTCCCATCTTCATGGCTGCACCAACTAAAACTGCCGTTTTATATTCTATCATTTTTAAATACTCAGGTATCGTAACATCATCACGAGTCTCAAAATCAACATCATACTGCTGCCCTTCACAAACCTCTAAAGCGGTCTTGCTAAACAACTTTGCTAAATCTAAAAACTGTTTAGGCTCATAATTTTCAAATAATTGATAGGCCATAATGAGCATCGCATCTCCAGATAAAATACCTGTATTGATATCCCATTTTTCGTGAACCGTTATTTGACCTCTACGTAAAGGTGCATCATCCATGATATCGTCATGAACCAGAGAGAAATTATGAAACACCTCAACACTTAGAGCTGCATCTAATGCTTTTTTGTAATCACAGTCAAAAATCTCTGCAGTCATAAGTGTTAAAACGGGTCTTAAACGCTTACCTCCAAGTTGTAAAATATAATCAATAGGCTCGTAAAGATTTGTTGGTTCTTTAGGTTCTATATAAGCATTTAGATATTCTATAAATGCGTCTTGATAAGATGAAATGTCTTGCATAGTACAAAAATAATGTAAATGAATAAACCTACCGCAACACTTTAACGCAATGTTAAAAAAACATTAAAACTTTGGAAACTATTTTTGTTTTTAAAGTTTCCTGTTGTACTTTTGCGCAATACTTATGAAAGACAAAATAATACACAAAAGCACTGAATTGTTTTTAAGCCTTGGCTTTAAAAGCGTTACAATGGATGATATCGCCAGCGAAATGGGTATCTCAAAAAAAACAATATATGTTCACTTCCCTAATAAAACGAAGTTAGTAGAAGCTGTAACATTTAATTTGTTTGATACCATTTGCGATGGTATTGATTCTATTTGTGAGGTTTCTGCTAATCCTATCGAAGAATTATATGCTATTAAGATGTTTGTAATGCATCATTTAAAGAATGAAAAATCATCGCCACAGTATCAGTTAAAGAAATATTACCCTCAAATATATAGTGCACTAAAATTTAAGCAGTTTGAAAAAATGCATCAATCTGTAAAAGAGAGTCTTCAACAAGGTGTTGATACTGGTGTTTTTAGAAACTCTATAGATGTAGACTTTATTTCTAGAATGTATTTTACTGGTATGACAGGTATTAAAGACAACATGTTTTTTCCTCCAGAAGACTACCAAATGGAATATCTCATGGAAAGCTATTTAGAATATCATTTACGTGCTATTGTAGCAGAAAAAGGAATGACAATACTTAACAATTTTATTAAAAATCAATCATAAAAAGAATGCGACAAATTTCATTAATGCTATTACTCTTATGCTTTAGTTTTGGCTTTACCCAAAACCAGCCTTCAAGTTTCAGTTTACAAGAAGCTATAGATTATGCTTTAGAGAATAATAGACAAGCAAAAAATGCAGGACGAGATATTGATGCTGCAAAAAAACAAAAATGGGAAACCATAGCAACTGGTCTTCCACAAATTGATGGTCAAATAAGTTATGTAAACAATATAGAGCAACAATTTCCTGGGATTGACTTTAACGGTGATGGCCTAGTAGATATTGGTGCAAAACAAAGTTTAACCCCATCTGTAAGACTGAATCAATTACTTTTTGACGGGTCTTACTTGGTAGGGTTACAATCTGCAAAAGTGTTTTTAGAAATTTCAAAAAATGCTAAAATAAAAACAGATTTAGAGGTGCGTAAAGTAGTTATTAATGCCTACGGAAATGTGCTATTAGCAGAAGAGAGTGTTCAAATACTACAACGTAATATTGATGTTCTTAAAAAAAATCTCAACGAAATCACCAAGATTTATGAAAATGGTTTAGACGAGGAAGAAAGTGTAGAACAACTACAAATTACATTAACTAGTGTAAAAAGTAGCCTTAATAATACTGAAAGATTAAAAAATATCGCCTATCAAATGCTTAATATTAGTTTAGGTTTAGATTTAAATAACCAAACTGTATTATCCGATACTCTTGAGACATTAGCAATAATAAATATGCAGTTAGGCTTACTTGAAAGCAGTAATGATGTAGAAAACACCATAGACTATAAAATAGCAGATAATAACAAAGTATCTAAAGAGTTATTGGTTAAGCTTGAACAAAGTAGAGCACTCCCAACGGTTAGTGGTTTTGTCACTGCATCATATATTGGAAACAATGATAAATTTAGATTTCTAAACAATACTCAAGCTTGGGCAGGAACAGCAGCATTTGGTTTTAATATAGACATACCAATATTTGGTTCTGGCTTAAAAAGCGCTAGAACCCAACGTGCCAAAATAGATCTAGAAAAAGCCGAAGATGATTTAATAGAAACCGAGCAAAATCTAAAACTGCAAATTGCATCAGCAAAAAGTAATTTCAAATTCGCTGTAGAAGATTACGAAAACAAAAAGAAAAACCTTGCACTTGCAGAGCGTATAGAAAGTAAAAACCAAACTAAATTTTTTGAAGGTATCGCATCTAGTTTTGAGCTCAGACAAGCGCAAACTCAATTATATGCTGCGCAACAAGAATTACTTCAAGCCATGTTAGATGTCATCAATTCTAAAGCTGATTTAGAAACCGTATTAAACACAACAATCAACAATTAAACACTATATCAAATGAAACATATATATAAACTATTCATTTTAGCTCTTATAGCAGCATCTTGTTCAGGAAACAAAGAACAAACTATTGAAGATATCATTGCTTCTAAAGACACTACACTTATTCAAACTAAGAAAGACGCCCTAGTTACTCAACAACAAGAATTGGCGAATAAGATAAAGCAGTTGGATGATGAGTTAAAGAATATTAATCCAGATCGTAACATTCCATTAATAACAACATTTACTGCACAAGAAAAAGAATTTAAACATTACCTAGAACTTCAAGGAAGTGTTGAAACCAAACAGAACATAGTCATTACTCCAGAAATGGGTGGAATTCTAAAACAAGTGTATGTCAAAGAAGGAGATAAAGTGCGCAAAGGACAACTATTAGCTAAAATTGATGATGGTGGTTTAGGCCAGCAAGTAGCACAATTACAAATTCAAGCAGATTTAGCAAAGACAACTTTTGAGCGTCAAAAACGACTTTGGGACCAAAAAATTGGAAGTGAAATTACATTCTTGCAAGCTAAATCACAATATGAAGCTGCTCAAAAAGGAGTTAATCAATTAAATCAACAAATGGGAAAAACTAGCGTTAGAGCTCCATTTTCTGGAACTATTGATGACGTTATTACTGATCAAGGAAGCGTTGTTGCTCCTGGACAAACTCAATTGATTAGAATTGTAAATCTAGACGAGATGTACATTGAAACAGATGTACCAGAAAGTTACATTTCAAGTATCAAAAATGGGAAAGACGTAGAAGTTGACTTTCCAGTTCTAGGAAAAAAAATGGATGCAAAAATCAGACAAACTGGTAACTTCATAAATCCAGCAAATAGAACATTTAAAGTAGAAATAGCAGTTCCAAACAAAGATAAAACTATAAAACCAAACTTAACTGCTCGATTAAAAATCAACGATTACACAAGCGAGAAAGCAATATTAATTCCGCAAAGTATCATATCAGAAAATGCAGATGGTGAGCAATACATTTATATTTTAATAGATAAAAATGGTGAAAAAGCGACTGCTAAGCAGGTTATTATAAAAACAGGTAAAACACAAGGCGATGTTATTGAAGTATTAGATGGTCTTAAAAACAATGATGACATCATTGAGAAAGGCGCGCGTAGTGTTAAAGACGGACAAATAGTGAAGATAATATCCAAAAACTAAAGACCAATGACTAAGATTAAAAAAAATAAAAAGAAAGTCGATAAGGAATTTGGTTTGTCATCATGGGCAATCAATAATAAAACCACAATGTATGTGGCAATTATATTGATATTATTTCTTGGTGGATCAGCATATTTTAGCATGCCAAGAGAGAGTTTTCCAGAGATCAAAGAAACTAAAATCTACATCAGCTCACTATTCCCTGGAAACACTGCTGAGGATATTGAAAAACTCATCACAGACCCTTTAGAGGATAAGTTAAAAAACGTGAGTAGCGTTGTAGAAATCACATCAACATCACAAGAAGATTATTCTATGATTGTTGTTGAGTTTGACGAAGATTTAAGTGTTGAGGCTGCAAAACAAAAAGTTAAGGATGAAATAGATAGCGAAACATCTGGTGAAGATTGGCCAACATTTAATGACGCAAAAGTAGAACCTAACGTTTTTGAGTTGAGTATGTCTGAAGAGATTCCAATTCTTAACATCAATATAGCGGGAAATTATCCTGTTGAAAAACTTAAAGAGTTTGGAGAATATCTCGAAGATAAAATTGCAGATCTCCCAGAAATTAAAAAAGTTGATATACGTGGTGCTCAAGAAAAAGAGGTTGAAGTTGCTGTTGATGTTTATAAAATGATGGCATCAAAAGTGAATTTTCAAGATATTACCAGTGCCATTGGCAATGGCAATATGACGATGTCTGCAGGTAATTTAATTACTAGTGGCCAACGACGTACGATTCGCATTATTGGAGAAATTGACAACCCGCAACAACTACAAAATTTTGTTGTAAAATCTGAAAACAACAACCCTATTTATCTAAAAGATATTGCAACAATAACTTTTAAATCTAAAGACAAAACAACATACGCAAGAGAATTTAACCAAGCAAATGCAACTGGTGAAACTGTAGTTATGCTAGACGTTAAAAAGCGTGCTGGCAAAAACATGGTAGCTGCTGCTGAGAAAGTTGAGGCTATTGTAAAAGATGCCAAGGCAAACGTATTTCCAACGAATTTAAAAATAACGATTACTAATGATCAATCATCTAAAACGATTGGTCAAGTAGATGATTTGGTAAACAATATTATCTTCGGAATTATTCTCGTTGTAACTGTTTTAATGTTCTTCTTAGGATTCAAAAACGCATTATTTGTAGGGTTTGCGATTCCTATGTCCATGTTTATGTCCTTAATGATTTTGAGTGCTTTAGGCTATACAATGAATACCATGATTCTCTTTGGATTAATCATGGGACTTGGAATGCTGGTAGATAATGGTATTGTGGTGGTTGAAAATGTGTATCGTTTAATGCAAGAAGAAGGCATGTCTCGCGTAGAAGCTGCCAAAAAAGGAATTGGAGAAATCGCATTTCCTATTATTATATCAACAGCTACAACAGTTGCTGCTTTTATTCCTTTAGGATTATGGCCAGGTGTTATGGGACAGTTTATGGTCTATTTTCCAATTACACTATCTGTCGTTTTAGGATCATCACTTGTCGTCGCAATTTTCTTTAACTCTGTATTGGTATCTCAGTTTATGACTACAGAAGATAAAGATATGCCTATAAAACAGATCATAACTATTTCTGGAATAATTGGTGGTATTGGCTTCTTAATTCTATTAGCTGGTGGTGAATATCGTGGTTTAGGAACCGTTATGATTTTCACAGCTATTATGCTATGGGTCTACAGGTTGATTCTTAGAAAAGCGGCAAACAGGTTTCAAAATAAGACATTAGTGAGCCTAGAGAATTTTTATGAACGTATTTTAAAACGCTCACTCAAAGGATGGTTTCCACAAATTATTACAATTGCTGCCATTATTTTATTTTTTGCTGCCTTTGGAAGTTTTGGAGCATCGGTTGCAAGTCAGAGAACAAAAATTGAGTTTTTCCCAGATAACAAGCCAAATCAAATCATTGTTTATATAGAGTATCCTGAAGGTACAGATATTAAAAAGACCAATGAGATTACAAGCGAAATCGAAACTAAGGTTTTCAGTATTTTAAATGACCCAGAATATATTAAAGACGGACAAAACTTCTTAGTTGAAAGTGCTGTTTCTCAAGTTGGAGAAGGTGCAGGAAATCCACAAACAGATGGAGGTTCTGCGGCAGAGATGCCACACAAAGGTAAGATCACTGCATCTATGCGTGAATACAAATATCGTAACGGAAAAGACAGTGAAATATTACGCCAAAAAGTACAAGAAGCTTTAACTGGAATTTATCCAGGAGTCTTGATTTCTGTAGAAAAAGATGCGAATGGACCACCTGCTGGCGCGCCAGTAAATATTGAAATTGAAGGTAGCGATTATGACTCACTTATTAGTGTTGCAGAGCGTATGCGTGAGTTTATTAACTCTAAAAATATTGCTGCAATTGACGAACTTAAGATAGATGTTAATAAAGGTAAACCTGGAATGCAAGTTTTAGTTGACCGCGAAAAAGCGGGTGAACTAGGCGTAAGTACAGGTCAAGTAGGACAGCAATTACGTAATTCACTTTTTGGAGCTAAAGCTGGTATTTATAAAGAAGATGGAGACGATTTCGATATCTATGTGAGATTCAATGAAGATTTGAGATACAACACGAATGCACTTTTTAATCAAAAAATTATCTTTAGAGATATGGCTTCTGGTCAAGTGAAAGAGGTTCCTGTGTCTACGGTTGCTACACAGAAAAACAACTCCGGATTTAGCGCTATTAAGCATAGAGACACGAAAAGAGTAGTTACAGTGTACTCTAACCTAGCTCCAGGCTATGTAGATGCAGGTGCCGTTGTAGAGCAGATTAAAAATGAAATGAAAAATTTTGATAATCTTCCATCTGATGTGAGTATTGATTACACAGGACAAATTGAAGAACAAAATAAAGAAATGGCCTTTTTAATGGGTGCCTTTTTTACTGGTCTTGGCTTGATATTCTTAATTTTAATATTTCAATTTAACTCCATTTCAAAACCTACAATCATAATGATTGCCATCTTTTTGAGTTTGATTGGTGTGTTTGGAGGTATTGTAATTACAGGATCTTCCTTTGTGATTTTAATGACCATGATGGGTATTATTTCACTTGCAGGAATTGTAGTAAATAATGGTGTGGTACTACTCGATTATGCTCAATTATTAATTGATCGTAAGAAAAATGAATTAAACTTGGATGATAATGAATACCTTCCAAAGGATCAGTTATTGGGTCAAATTATTAAAGCAGGTAAAGCACGTTTACGCCCTGTTTTACTAACAGCGATTACTACTATTTTAGGGTTAATTCCATTAGCAATTGGTTTAAACATTAACTTCTTTTCTTTGTTTAGTGAATTTGATGCCAACATATATATGGGTGGAGATAATGTGATATTTTGGGGACCATTAGCATGGACCGTAATCTATGGTTTATTCATTGCGACATTCTTAACCTTAATTGTTGTGCCGGTATTATTCTACTTGGCAATGCGACTTAAAATGTGGTTTAGAGCAAAATTTAGTAAAGACAATAAAAGCGCTGATAATGATTTAGGTCTAGAACCAACAATCAAATAAAAATAGCGAATCACGATATACTTTGAATTCATTTCAAAGTACAATAAGCCTTTTAGGGAATTAGAAAAGGTTTGATTAATAGCAGAAAAACCCTGACGTATTTGTCAGGGTTTTTCATTTTTGTATTCTTTTCTCTTCAGAAATGTGCTTACTTTAAATAAGATCTAAACCTTACTTCAAAACTGCTTTTAAAGCTTCGGCATCGTATGGTTTTGCTATAATATTCTTGTCTTTACCTAATAAGAAAAATGAAGGTGTCGATTCTATTCCGTAGGCATCAGAGGTTGGGTTATCCCATTTACCTAATCCTAAAACGTGAATGAAATCTTGATAATCAACAATCATTTTTTGCCAGTTTACGGCATCATCTTCTAGTCCTATAGCTATAACTGTCAAGCCCTTTTTCTCTGCAAGAATATCTTTTATCTTCGGCAATTCTTCAAGGCAATGCCCGCAAGTACTACTCCAAAAAATAACTAAGTATTGATCTGTAATATCTAAATCATGTAATGTTGTCATTACTGTTTCTCCATTTTTAGTGAATGCCAAATCAAAGTTTGACGCTTTATTACCAACTGCATTATTTTTATAAATAACCAACTGTTCTTTAAGAGCATCATAATTAGTAAGTTCTGTTAATTTTAATAAGTGCTTATCTGTAACGTAATTAGCAAGTTCAGGATTCTCCATCCCTTTAAAACGTCTCCAAATCATTTCAAATAAAATGGTTTTTATCTCAATGTTTCCCTCTCCAATTCTTGTCATCAAACCATCAACGTCTTTTTTATAGACATCATTATTAGTGTTTGCAGACATTCCGAAGACATAAGCTAGCACACGATCAACCAAAAAATCTGAACTTTGCAATAATGGATTACTAAAATCAACATGTTCTAAATATGTGCTTTTTAAATTTTTTGAATAGGTCGATAAATCTTCAAACTCCTTTGGAACATATGGTGAATTCGCTTTAACAAACACAGATGCTAGTGTCCCTTTTGAAGACTCCTCATAAGCCTTTTGAGTATCGCTTAATGTTTTAATAATTTCTATATACGCTTTCTTATCTGTGCTTTCTTGTGCATAAAAGTTGCTAATGGTTCTATTTACCATGTCCATACTTTTAATATAAGAAGCCCACAATTTATTCTCATTACTGCCTGTAAACTCCAAACCTTTTTCTAAACTAAACGTGAATGATACAGACTCTTTGCCATTATAAATAAAATCGAAATTATTGTCTTCTGGAGGAAGCGCATACACAATTTTATAAATCCCTGGTGTTGACGTAGAATCAAATGGAATACTAAAGCTACCATCCTCTCCCAATTGTGCACGATTTATATAATCTGAACCTGTTGGAGTCGCATGATATAGAAACGCATAAGAGTAATCTTTGGCTGGTGTAAAAATACCATCTATACTGTGTTGAGCAGCAATAAATGATGGAATTAAGGCAAGTAGTAATACTAATTTTTTCATCAAAATTTTAATTTTCTCACTCTTAAACTAAGAGGAAAGGTTAATTTATAATTCTAAGGTTATTAAAACCTTGTGAAACTTCATTTTCAAATATCAAGCCAAATATCTTAATTTTTTTCTTTAGATGTCCTTTTTGATCTTATACTTTCAATAACTACTGTAGAAATGATAAGTAAGCCACCAATAAAAGTGTTCAATGTGGGGACTTCATTCAAGAATAAAAATGCGATGATAATTCCAAAAATTGGTTGTGTACTTCCTATGATACTCGCAGTACTGACTTTAAAATATTTAAGACTGTGAATAAACATTGTATGACCAATTGCAGTTGTTAACAAAGCGAGAATGATTACAAAAGGAAATTGCGTTTTAATATCAGATGTACCAAGAATTGGTAATGCTGGTAAAAGGACTATCGCTAAAATTAAAACCTGATAAAACATAAGCATACTCCCATTATATACCGAAACGTGCTGTTTTAACATTAATGTTCTAATAGCATAACAAACAGCAGAAAACAATCCAAACAGAACCCCTTTAAGTTGAGAGCTTTCTAAATCAAAATCTGGTGCTAAAAAATAAATTCCAACTAATACTATAACACCAAGGACGATATGAATGGGATCAAATTTAACTTTAGAAAACAAAGGTTCTAAAATTGCTGTGATTATTGGAAATGTAAAAAGAGACAACATTCCTATTGCAACATTAGATAACTTCAAAGCATAGAAATATGAAATCCAATGTGCTCCTAAAAAAAGCGCTGACAAAAAGAATGTGAATTTATCCTTACCAGTATAAATTTTTAAAGACACCCTTTTAAACCTACAATACACGAATAGAAATAAAGCTGCAAAAGCAGATCTCCACCAAATTACTACAGGAGTTGGCATATCTATATATTTACCTAAAGCTCCTGAGGTACTAATAAATATAGTAGCTATCGTCAACCATAACACATGCTTTAGATGTGCATCTTTCATATACCTTCTAATTTACTTAATGCTTGTTTTACAGATTTAATTTGTTCAAAAGTTAAGAGCAAGCGCAACCCGTTTCTAGTTTGTTTTTCTTTCATTTTACATTCTCTAGGATGCGTTTGAACAAACTTTAAGACCTTTGTAAAATTAGGGCTCTGATAAAATGCACTCTTTTGGTCATTTATGAAATAGCCTACAAAACGACCTTTTTTCATAATGATTTTCTCTAATCCTATTTTTGCGGCAATCCATTTAATGCGTACACTATTTAACAAATCAACGACTTGAATTGGCAATTCTCCAAAACGATCAATAATTTCAGATTCAAATTTATGAAGCTCTTCTTCGGTTTTAAGTGTGTTAAGCTTGGTGTATAAATTTAAACGCTCAGTAATATTATTGACGTAATCATCTGGGAAAAGCAATTCAAAATCGGTATCAATAGTGATGTCTTTGACGTAGTCTTTTTCTTTTCCGTTGTCTTGATACAAGTCTTTAAATTCGTTGTCTTTTAATTCTTCAATAGCTTCATTAAGAATTTTTTGATATGTATCAAATCCAATCTCGTTTATAAACCCACTTTGTTCTCCACCCAATAAATCACCAGCACCTCTAATTTCGAGATCTTTCATAGCAATATTAAACCCACTACCTAATTCTGTAAATTGCTCTAAAGCTGTGATACGCTTTCTTGCATCATTGGTCATCGCAGAATACTCAGGTGTGATAAAATAACAGAATGCTTTTTTATTACTTCTACCTACTCGACCACGCATTTGATGTAAGTCACTCAGTCCAAAATTATTTGCATTATTAATAAAAATAGTATTCGCATTTGGCACATCCAATCCACTTTCAACAATGGTTGTACTTACCAAAACATCAAATTCACCATTCATAAAAGCAAGCATGAGTGATTCTAGTTTTTTACCATCTAACTGTCCATGACCAATACCAATTTTAGCATCAGGAACTAAACGTTGGATCATACCAGCAACCTCTTTTATATTCTCAATTCGATTGTGAATGAAAAACACTTGTCCGCCACGTTGAATCTCATAAGTCACGGCATCTCTAATTGTTTCTTCACCAAAACGTATCACATGACTCTCAATTGGATAACGATTTGGAGGTGCCGTATTAATCACAGATAAATCTCGTGCTGCCATCAAACTAAACTGTAACGTTCTTGGTATTGGTGTTGCAGTTAACGTCAATACATCTACATTATCTTTAAGTGTTTTAAGTTTCTCTTTTACAGCCACACCAAACTTTTGTTCTTCATCAACAATAAGTAACCCAAGATCTTTGAATTTTACTTTTTTATTGACTAATTGGTGTGTACCTATAATAATATCAACATGACCTTTTTCTAGTTTCTCAAGCGTTTCTCGTTTCTCTTTTGCAGTTCTAAATCGGTTGAGATAATCCACTGTTACAGGAAAATCTTTAAGACGCTCTTTAAAAGTCTTGTTGTGCTGATAAGCTAAAATAGTGGTTGGTACTAAAACAGCAACCTGCTTTCCATTGTCTACCGCTTTAAACGCTGCACGAATAGCAACTTCAGTTTTACCAAAACCTACATCACCACAAACGAGACGATCCATTGGACGTTCGCTTTCCATATCTGCTTTAATATCCGCTGTAGACGTAATTTGATCTGGTGTATCCTCATAAATAAAAGAGGCTTCTAGCTCGTGCTGAAGATAGCTATCTGGTTTATATTGGTAGCCTTTTTCTAATTTACGTTTGGCATAGACTTGAATCAAATTAAACGCAATCTCCTTAACTCTAGATTTTGTTTTTTGCTTGAGAACTTTCCATGCTTTACTTCCTAGTTTATAGATTTTTGGCGGTTTTCCATCTTTACCATTAAACTTCGTGATTTTATGAAGCGAGTGAATACTCAAATACAAGACATCACGCTCACCATAAACCAATTTTATAGCTTCTTGTTTTTTACCTTCTACATCAATCTTTTGAAGTCCGCCAAACTTTCCAATCCCATGATCGATATGCGTTACGTAATCGCCAATATCTAGATTAGTTAATTCTTTTAAAGTAATGGCTTGTTTTTTAGCATAGCCATTCTTAAGTTGAAACTTATGATAACGCTCAAAAATTTGATGATCTGTATAACAGGTTATTTTTTGGTCGTGATCAACAAATCCTTGATATAGTGAGAGCACGATTGTTTTGTAATGTACATCTTGCTCTACATCATCAAAAATATCATGAAAACGCTTGGCTTGCTGTTCACTTGCGCAAGCAATATAATTTGTGTAATCTCTATCGTGATGCAAGTTCAAGTCTTCAATTAATAAATTAAACTGTTTATTAAAAGACGGTTGAGGTGTGGTGTTAAATTCTATCTCTTCTTTGGAAAACATAGTAGATGTCCCAAATTCAACCAAACTAAACTCTAATAATTGACGTTTCAATAATTCGGAACTACAGAAGAGTTCTCCAGGTGACGCATGTTTAATTTCTGAAGACAAGTTTTTAAATGCATCTTCTGCTTTTCCGAAGACATCATCAATTCTAGAAAAGAAAAGATCTGTATTTTTAGAAAATATTACTGTTTTTTGAGCAATATATTTAAGGAAACTCTGTCTGTTTTCATCCAAAAATTTATTAGCAACATTTGGAATGACGCCTATTTTTTTAATCTGTTCTGTAGACAATTGAGTTTCTACATCAAAGGTTCTAATACTATCTACATCATCACCAAAAAACTCGATACGATACGGTTCATCATGCGAGAAAGAAAAGACATCTACAATACCTCCACGTACAGAAAACTCTCCTGGTTCGGTTACAAAATCAACACGTTTAAACTTGTATTCAAATAAAACTTCATTTACAAAATCTAGTGATAATTCATCACCAACAGCAATCTTTAAAGTGTTCTTTTCCAACTCACGACGTGTGACTACTTTTTCAAAAAGCGCATCTGGATACGTCACAATTATTGCCGGCTTTTTACGTGAATTAATACGGTTTAAAACTTCGGCTCTCAAGAGTACGTTTGCATTATCGGTTTGTTCAATTTGATATGGCCTTCTATAACTTCCTGGATAGAAAAGCACATCCTTATCGCTAAGCAATGCTTCTAAATCATTAAGATAAAAAGCAGCTTCTTCTTTATCATTAAATATGAGTAGAAAAGGACGTTCTGAAGATTTAAAACTTTCACTTAAAACGAGTGATAATGATGAACCTACAAGGCCTTTAAGGTGTACTTTATTTTGAGAATTGGCAATAGCAGTGCGCAGATTTTGCATTTGCAAAGCCTGTGCATACGTTTGCGAGAGAATAGATTTACTCAAGACAGTTTATTTTGTGTAAAGATAAAAATTTTGTCTTATTGAGTATTGTTAAAATGTAATTATAAAACTATCTTTGTCGTTCAAAAAATAATAAGATATATGTCATTTGCAGATTTATTTGATAGCGGATTTAAAAAAAGAAACGAGGACCACTTTGCATCTATAGTTAGAGTTGCTATGGACGATGGAATAATCACAGAAGAAGAAAAAGCATTTTTAGACCGTACAGCGAGACGTTTAGAAATTGGCGAAAACAATTATGCTGCTATCTTGAAAGATTATAAAACACATCCTATAAATCCACCAATGTCTTATGACAACCGTTTGGAGCGTTTATACGATTTAGCACGTATGGTCTATGTCGATCATATTAAAGGAGATCACGAAGAAATCGTATTGCGTAAAATTGCAGTAGGATTAGGTTTTTCTGCTGAAAACGTAAAATATGTAGTTGATAAGGCTTTGGTTTTGGTAAGTAATGGTGTGGATTTAGACACGTTTACTGAAGAGATTAAAATGATGAATAGATAAGAATTCAAACTATCTTCTGAAAGTTTTCAGAATAAGATTATAATAAAAAAGCCACTTTAGAAGTGGCTTTTTTATATGTTGCTTGAACCGATGTGCACGCTAACTTGCAATTTTGAATCTGGTTAAATTTCCGAAGAAAAAAACACAATGTTTAAACCGCTGCATCTCTCATAAACTCCTCAGCTTTTTCTACCATGTTTTTACTTCCGCAGATAAAAGGCACACGTTGGTGAAGCTCTGTAGGTTCTATATCCATGATTCTCATAAATCCATCACTCGCTTTACCATTAGCT
>CAJQOA010000100.1 GCA_905479815.1 uncultured Psychroserpens sp. | reverse complement strand
TTTCCTGTTCTATGGTGATGCTTCTTTAATACACGATACATCAAGGGGTCACGCATGTGCATATTGACATGTTGCATGTCTATTTTTGCTCTTAAAACATGTGAACCTTCTTCAAACTCTCCAGCTTTCATTCTTCGGAATAAATCCAAATTCTCTTCGACAGATCTATTGCGATAAGGTCCATTAACTCCTGGTTGTGTTGGCGTTCCTTTTTGCTCTGCCATAGCTTCACTAGATTGTGAGTCTATGTATGCATTTCCATCTTTAATTAATTGTACTGCCCAATCATAAAGTGTTTGAAAATAATCTGAAGAATAGAGTTCATTTTCCCATTTATAACCTAGCCATTCGATATCATGCTTAATTGCATCAACATATTCTTGTTCTTCTTTAGCTGGATTGGTATCATCAAAACGAAGGTTTACTGGTGCATTGTATTTTTCACCTAAACCAAAACTAATACCAATAGCTTTTGTATGACCAATGTGTAAATAACCATTTGGTTCTGGTGGAAAACGAAAGCGTAGCTTATCTTTTGATAAACCGTTTTGTAAATCTTCTTCTATGATGTGCTCTATAAAATTGAGCGATTTTGTTTCTTCAGACATGTGTTTCAAAATAATAAGCAAAGTTATTAAATATTATATCAATTCAACATTGAAAATGGATACGATGCATAATTGATAATTGCGTTATATATTTGTGATAAAATAAAACGTTTTGGGAATAATAAAAGTTGAAAACATAAGGGTTTTTGCTCACCATGGTTGCTTAAAAGAAGAAACCAAAATTGGGAGTGATTATCGTGTGGACATTGAAATTAAAGCAGATCTTAAAAACTCAGCAAAAACAGATGAACTAAGTGATACTGTTGATTACGTGCTTTTAAATAAGATAGCAAAAGAGGAAATGCAAAAACCATCCAAACTCTTAGAGACTGTTGCAAAACGTATGTTGACTCGTATATTTTCCGAAGAAAAACTAGTCAAAAAAGCAACGGTAAGTGTAAGTAAATTAAATCCTCCTATTGGTGGTGATGTTGAAAGCGTAACGATAAAAATGACCGAAAGGCGAAAAAAGTAAGGGTTTCTGTTGTTAAACGGTAATTTTTTATAAATTTGCTGACTCGCTAGAAATAACGAGATACCTTTTTAAAATTATAAAAGGTGTCGTGGCCGAGTGGCTAGGCTTTGGTCTGCAACACCAACTACAGCGGTTCGAATCCGCTCGACACCTCAAAAAACCTTCAACATGAGTTGAAGGTTTTTTTTATTATTAAATTTTAGAGGAGCTATAAAAATCATCCTGTTCTTTAGATATTGCTATTGCTTCACTAATCACTTCTTTTGGATAATCATTAATCTCAAGTATTCTAATTGCGTTTCTATTTTTTAATTTACCTTCTTTGAGTTTGTAATCAAAACCTACCGTTTTATCGCTTAATATTTCACTAAAATGATACAGCTCATATTCGCTAGAAAGCATATCTGTAAGTTCAATATCATGTGTAGAAACTAAAACTGTATTGTTGTTTTTTACAAGCGAAGATAAAACAGCTTTTCCTCCAGAAATACGTTCTACAGTATTGGTTCCTTTAAAAAGTTCATCTAAAAGAAAAAGGTTTCTATCTTCCTTTTTACTTTCTAAAAGCATGTCTTTAATGGTAAGTACTTCTTCAAAATAATAACTTTTATCATTTATTAAATCGTCACTTATACGTATTGCAGAAAATACTCTAAACAATGGAAAGGTCATAGATGAAGCAAAACAGGTGTTAATAGTTAAACCTGTAATAACATTAAGTCCTATAGCACGAATAAATGATGTTTTTCCTGACATATTAGAACCTGTGAGAAGTATCGATTTATTTGATATTTCAATACTATTGGTCTTACAATCAAAAATTAACGGATGGCATACGTCATGTGCAATAATTTTATTGTCATCATTATTTATAACAGGTATACAGAATGTCTTAGCGCCATGTCTAATAGAAGCAATAGAAATAAGCATATCAATATGACCAACAAACTTAAATACATCTTCAATGTCATCTCTTTTGGTGTTTAACTTTTTCAAAACGCCAAATAATAATAAAGGTTCTAGTAAAAACAATGTTTTAAAAACCTCAAATAAAAACCAAACTATAATTTGAAATTCGCCTTGAAATTTTGCTTCAAGTTTAAAAAAAGACATTCGATTTTTTACTTGATTAAGTAGTGTAATCGATTTTGGTAGTTTAGGGTTTAAGCTTTTTAAAAACGGAGTTGCAAATAAATGAGACGCAACACTATTAAGCTTTAATAGCTGTGGAATTGAACTCACATATTGAACTACGTTATTTTTATTCCAAAAATGGATGACAAAGTTTATGCAAAAAAGGCCTAGTAAAACAATAAAAAATATTGGATAAAAGAAAGATAATACAAGTGAGGTTAAACTTAAAATTGATAGTATTTTTATAATAAACAACCATTTTGGTGGCTCCAAATGAGCGTCTTGAAAAAGTGTTGTTATATAGTAAGCGTCTCTATGTTTTAAGGTTTCTATTTTTTTTTGAATAGAAACTCTTAATTCAATATCATTAGATAGTTTCTCTATAATCTCTTCATCTAATCGCGTTTGATGTTCATCTGCATTAATCGTTCGAAGTTTATTATAAAGGTATTGTTGACCTACTCTTGAATTGGTTCTATCAAGAAACGTAAATAAATCATTAAAATCTAAATCGTTACAGGTCTTATCTGATATGACTTGGTGAGCTTCAGAATTGTTATTTTTTCTAAAATATTTTTCTATTAAATCAAAATCAAAGGAATCATTTTTAAATTCACCAAACGATTCTTTTAACCTGTCTTCGGTTTTCTTTTTTGGTTTAAAAGAAAGCTGAGAAAACATATGTTTTATTCGAAATAGAACTTGTCTTATCATAAAATAATTAGTGCGCTAATAATGGGTTTTGTTACAAAAAACCACTAATAGAATTTAATTAAACCAAACAGCATAACGTTGTCTTCGTAACTCTAAAGCTAATGCTTCTTCCATTTTAAGTGCTTCTGCTCTAGTTGTGATTGGGTCAATATGATTGTAAAGACTTGGTCTTAAATAAGAACCATATTTTTCTACGATGTTAGCAGATATCTTATACCCTTTTTTATTACGATGGCCTGTTTTATGTTGTAAGAATCGTTCTTTTGGGGTTTTACTAGTCATCCCAACATAGAGACATTCTAACACGCCATTGAATTGCGGATTGGCTTCTCTAAATTTTCTGTTTTCTGTAAATACTCTTTTTGATAATTCTACGACGTAGATACGATATTCGGTTTGTGCCATGGTTTATATCAATTATAAACGATGTTCAATTTCCTCTTGAAGTCTTTCTTTTCCCTTCGGAAAAAAGCCTTGTACCAACAATAAAACTCCAAAACCTAAAATGGCTATGGCTACTATTTTTTTGGTTTTAAAAATAAGTCGTGGTGTAAGTTTGTTTCTTAATCGTTTTGCTACAGCAATTTTAATTAAATCTGTAAGAAAATAAACAGTTAACATCGTCGCAATGAATACTTCTACACCATGTTTAGATTCTGTAATTGTGCTTCCAATAACGATGAAACCAAGCCAACCAATTAAGACGCCAATATTAATGAAGTTGAGAAGAAACCCTTTTATAAAAAGTTTTCCAAAAGCATTTTTCTCAATCTCAACTTTGTGATACTCTCTAACAATAGATCTAAATGATTTAGAAGTTTTAACAAATGAAATTATACCGTAGGTTACTAATAAAACGCCACCAAAAATGACAAAATTAGGATCATCTTTAAGTTTATCTACCAGTTTATTAGTACTATAAAATGCGAGAAGAATAAATACAATGTCTGCTAAAATTACACCAAAATCAAAAATTAGCGCACTTTTAAACCCTTTCGTAGCACTAGTCTCAAGCAGTACAAAAAATACTGGACCAATGGTGAACGCAAGGATAATTCCGAAGGGAATAGCTGCTAATATATCATCTAACATAGTTGGAAAATAGCTTTCCTACAAAGCTAATAAAAAAGTCTCGTACTCACTACCTTAGTGTAATAGTTTAGTTGGCGCGTTTAATTCTACCTCCAAAAGTAGTTTTCTCTTTAACGTGTTCTGGATTACCGTAGATCAAAACATCTCCTCCAGCAGTTACTCTAGCGTCTACAGATTTTGAAGCATTAACATCTGCTTCACCTGCTGCTTTAATTTTAACGGTTGTGTTTTTAGTTTCAAAGGCTTTACCTTCGTAAATACCTCCTGTATTAAGTGTAATATTTTGTGACACTGCTTTACCTCTAGTTTCTATGATTCCGCCAGAAACAGCTCTTATTTCGACAATTTCGACATCTAAACCAATCAATAAACGAGCACCTTCTTGAGAACGCAATTCTATACTGTTTTGTTCAATAAGTTCATTTGCTGTTATAAAAGACCCTTCATTACCATCAATAACATCTAATTTTGTGTAATACACAGATACAAATGTACGCTTACCATTAAATGTTTTATCAAATTTCATTCTAATCTTCAAAACACCAGATTTATTAATAACCTCAACATCTTGAATATCATCTCCTGTAATTTCTACTTTAGCTTCATCAGATTTAATAAGATTAACCATAATAAGATCATACACCTTAACTTCATTAAAGTCTCCTAGAATTTCTTCTTTAGGATTTTGAGCGGTTAATAAAGTCGTTATGAATAATAAAGCAACAGTTATAATTGTTTTCATCTTGATCTATTTTTAAAAATTTGTGTTTGTTTTGTGTATTAAAGATGATGGACTTTACTATTTGTTACAGTTAGAAGAAAATTAAGCAACTTTTACAGCAGTTCCAGTTACAGAAACAAAGAAGTATGAACCAGCTTCTGTTTCAATATCCACACTAATACCAACAATTGCATTTGCTTGTAGTTTACTAGCGTTCGTTTGTAATTTTTGAAAAGCTTTCTCTTTGGCTTCGCTCATGAGATCATCAATAATCTGCATATTTTTTTCTGTTTTAAAAGAAAATTTTGTTTTTATTTCTGAAGATGTTCCAGATACAATGCCTTTATATTCAATTATTTTAAATCCTTCTATAGAATTTGTAGTCGTTAAAATCATGTGTTTGCTTTTTTTATAAGTGCCTTTTTCTTCGGAAATGCTATAACCAAAAAAGAAGTGCTACTAAATTAAATATTCTGTTACAAATACATAATGAAATAGCACTATTAATTTAATGTTCAATATTTCAGTAGTGGTATTATTCTACTGCTTCATTTTTACCAATCAAGGTAAAATCTAAATGTTTTTTAACTAAATCTGTGTTTTTCACTTTAACAATAACCTCATCACCCAATTGATACATGGTTTTAGAGTTTTTACCAATAAGTGCGTAATGATCTTCGTCAAATTGATAGTGATCATCTTTCATATCACGAACACTCACCATTCCTTCACATTTATTCTCAATGATTTCTATGTAAATTCCCCAATCGGTCACACCAGAAATAACACCTACAAAATTTTCGTTTTTATGATCTTCCATAAAACGAATTTGCATGTATTTAATAGAATCTCTTTCGGCTTTTGTTGCTAGATTTTCCATGTTACTAGAATGGTTACACTTATCTTCATAAGCATCTTGATTTACCGATTTTCCACCTTCTAAATAATGTTGTAATAAACGATGTGCCATCACATCTGGATAACGACGAATTGGCGACGTAAAGTGACTGTAGTAATCAAATGACAATCCGTAATGACCAATATTCTCTGTAGAATACTCTGCCTTACTCATTGTACGAATCGTTAAAGTATCAACCAGGTTTTGTTCCTTCTTACCATTAACATCTTTCAATAAATTGTTTAACGATTGAGATACGCTTTTACGATCTTTAAAATTTAATTTATAACCAAAACGACCAACAACATTTTGAAGTGCTGCTAGTTTTTCATCTTTAGGTTCATCATGTATACGATACACAAACGTTTTCTTTTGTTTTCCTATAAACTCTCCTACTTTTCTGTTGGCTAATAACATAAACTCTTCAATGAGTTTATTAGCATCTTTACTCGTTTTAAAGTAAACACCTACTGGGTTTGCCTGGTCATCTAAATTGAATTTTACTTCAACTTTATCAAAAGAAATAGCGCCTTCATTCATACGTTTACGGCGCATGATTTTAGCAAGTTCATCCAATTTTAATGTGGCTTGAGCAACACCTTGCGATGTTTGATATGCTGCACCTGTTAGAGAGACCTCTTTAGGAATGGTTAGATCAATTTTATTAGGATTTTTAAGAACATCTACTCCAGACAGAGTTATGTTGTTTTCTATGATAGCTTGCGCTTCTTCATAAGCAAAACGTGCATCAGAATAGGTCACTGTTCTACCAAACCATTGGTCTTTAATTTCGGCTTTAGCATTCATTTTAAACACTGCAGAAAAGGTATACTTTTCTTCATGTGGTCTCAATGAACATGCACCATTAGATAACACTTCTGGAAGCATTGGCACTACTCTATCTACTAAATATACAGATGTTGCTCGCTCGTAAGCTTCATCATCTAAAACCGTACCTTCTTGTAAATAATGAGAGACATCTGCAATATGAATTCCTATTTCAAATAAGCCATCATCTAACACTTCAAATGATAAGGCATCATCAAAATCTTTAGCATCTTTTGGATCTATGGTAAAGGTTAAATCTTTACGCATATCTCTACGTTTTGCTATTTCTTCAGGTTTAATTTCTAAATCTATAGAATTAGCATAGTCTTCAACCTCTTGAGGGAATTCTAACGGTAAACCGTATTCTGCAAGAATTGCATGAATTTCGGTATTATGTTCTCCTGGTTTACCAAGAACTTTAAGCACTTTACCAGAAGGAGAATCAGCTTTATCTGGCCATTCTTCTAGAGATACTAATACTTTATCTCCATCTTCTGCTTTGTTAATTTTGTTGATAGGTACAAAAATATCTGTGTGCATTTTATTACCATCAACAACGACGAAAGCAAAATTCTTTTTTTGATGTATTTGGATGACACCAACATATTCGCTTTTTGCACGTTTGATGATGTTTGTAACTTCACCTTCTATTTTACCACGTTTTCTACGTTTGTAAGCATAAAATTCTACTTCATCTCCATGAAGTGCTTTGTTCATATTATTTGAAGCAATGTAAACATCATCTTCAAAATCATCGCAAATGATGTATCCAGAACCTCTAGATGCCATGTCTACACGACCCATATGATATTCTGTATTTACTATCGCTTTAAATTTACCGCGATCTACCTCTTCAATCTCTTGTTTTGCTTTGAGCTCTTGAAGTTTCTTTATAATTTGATTTCTACTACTTGCGTCGTTAACGCCAAGTTTAGCAGCAATTTGTTTATAGTTAAAAGTGGAGTTTCTATCTTTTTTTAAAATACTTAGAATTGTATTTGTAAGGTTGGAAATCTTATTATGTGACGATTTCCTGTGTTTCTTTTTACTCATTTAATTTGTAATAATTTTATTCCTTTGAAAAACGGAATCTTATAGTTTTATAATGTTAATACTTTTAGAGAAGAATTAAGCGTTTTCACTTTAAATATTGTTTTTGAAAACGGTAATGAAAGTATTAAGTTTCTGCAAATCTACGGTTTAATTATTTAATAGTGTTTCTATAATATTAAGTTAATGAAAAAGACCTGTTAAATTAACAGAGTATTAGAAGGTTTTATTTTGTTTTCTTCTGAAGTAAAAAATAGCTTCAATCTATACTTTATAAAAAGTGATTTTTTCTAATTGAATTAAAATCTAAATTTTTACACTTATCAACATATATATACATAACATCATTTTTCTTTTAAAATTTTAAAAAAACAATGGTGGTTATTATAGTATGTTAATAGTGACTATAACTTTTTAAGCTTTTACTTTGATAAGTGACTTATGAGAATTACTTAATACGTAGTTAACATTAACTTTACATTTAAAGTGCTCATTTTAAAGGTAATTTAGAAAGCTATTAACAGCTGTTCATAACCTATGTTGACAACTTAAACTTAATAAGTATTTCACTTTTTTATGTTGGTATCTTCATAAATGAGACCTTATAACTTCACTAAAAAAAATAGTTAACTAATTTGGTTATTAGTTTTAAACTTGTGATTGTAAAAATTACTGGATAATCCTAATAAAACTTTTAAGTAGTTAAAAGAAGATATGAACAAGTAATGCATACAAATCACTAAAGATGTTAACAGCGCATATTTTAGAAGAAAAGCACACATGATTCAAACTTAAATATTATGAATAACTATGTGG
>CAJQOA010000099.1 GCA_905479815.1 uncultured Psychroserpens sp. | reverse complement strand
GGAGTTGTTTGGGCAAATTATACGCTTAGTTTTCAATCACCAAAACTGATATTCTTTTTGCCAGATACAGCGAAATTTTCGACGCAATGGGAAGTATTAGATATTGGTATTGATAGGGAGTTTTTATTTACAACTGAAACCGAGAGTGAATTAATAGGTAAAAATGAAGTGCTGCCTATTTATAAGCCTAGAGAAAAGTTTGCTCATAAAGGGGATTATGGGCATAGTTTAATTATTGGTGGTAGCTACGGAAAAATAGGTTCTGTTATGTTAGCTAGTCGTGCTGCATTATCAATTGGTGCTGGACTGGTGACATCTTATGTCCCAAAAAGCGGCTATCAAATTATGCAAACCGCATTTCCTGAAGGTATGGTTATTACCGATGAAAATGAAGCTATGATTTCTAACATAAAATTTGACATAGAACCTACTGTTGTTGGTTTAGGTATTGGAATGGGAATAGAGGTAGAGACCGTTTCTGCGCTAGAAAAGTTTCTAAAAACAAACAAAACACCATTAGTAATTGATGCAGATGGACTTAATATATTATCAAAGAAAAAAGCGCTTTTAAAACTGCTTCCTGAACTATCTGTTTTGACACCTCACCCTAAAGAGTTAGAACGTTTAATCGGTAAATGGAATGATGATTTTGAAAAGCTTGAAAAAGCTAAGCATTTTTCTAAAAAATATAAAGTGATTTTGGTTATCAAAGGTGCAAATACAATTACTGTTTTTAATGAGAAATATTATGTAAATACAACAGGTAATCCAGGTATGGCAACAGCAGGAACTGGAGATGTTTTAACAGGCGTAATCACAGGTCTAATATCACAAGGGTATGATGCCTTAGGAGCAACGATTTTTGGCGTGTACTTACATGGTAAAGCTGCAGATATTGCAATAGAAGATTTAGGATATCAAAGTCTCATCGCAAGTCATGTTATTGAGGCTTTAGGAGAAGCGTATATAGATTTATTTAAGCAGCCTGAACAACCTCAAGTTGAAACGGAAGAACCTGACGATAAAAAGTAATCAATTGAATATTGTACAGTAAACAAAAAAGCCACTTCAATTGAAGTGGCTTTTTTTTATAATATATAAAAACGGCTTAAGGCTTCATCTTAAGTTCACTTTCTAATAATTCTACCAGTTTAGGATCTGATGGTCTTGGAGCATCTGCACTCACAATGTTTCCGTTTGGATCTATTAGAATAAATCTTGGAATACCTTGAATTGCATAATCTCTTACAAATTTAGAGCTCCAATCCTTATCTGCCATTAATTGTAAACCTCCTAAATCTTTATCTTTAACCATGCTCACCCATTTGTCATGGTCTTTAGCTTGGTCTATTGATGTGCTAACAAATTCTATGTTTTCGTTATGAAATTGTTTCTCAACTTCTTTAAGAGAAGGGATTTCTCTAATGCAAGGACCGCACCATGTTGCCCAAACATCTACATAGACATATTTACCTTTTAAATCAGTAAGGGAAAGGTCGCCTCCTTTATGATTTTCATAGTTTACAAATTGTGGAGAAGGTTTTCCTTTTACAAGGTTTTTGTTTTTTTCAAATGTCTCTGTTAATTTCTTTTTTGTATCATCATTAGTACTGTTGTTGATAAAAAAGTTATAAACAGCTTCCATGTTCTCATTACCTGGAGATACTAAAAAGCTGGATAGGTAATCAATAACATCATTTTTTAATGCTGGAATTTTGATATCAGAAACACCTTTTAAATCTTCTGGAGTAACAGATGAAATGTCATCACCTAAGCTATCAAATATACCTGTTAAGGCTTTGTCAAAAGCAATATCTTTATAAGAGCTAGAAGATTTGTATGCTTTTGAGTCATCAAATGCCATGTCTTTTAATTCAGTTGGAATAAAACTATCAGATACTTCAAAATCTTCTTTTTTTGTATAATAACCATGTCTTTGAGTATAATTATGTAGCATTACATAATTGTCATAAACTAGGTTTTGTTTTTCCATAGTAATGAACGCTTCATCTGCATTAATTAATTCGTTTAAAAGAGATTCGTTAGCTGTTTTGATTTTTGACAGCTTAGTTTTAAATCTATCCTCGTCCATAGAGTAAAACTCAACGGCATTAGCTGTAGCCTTTCCATTGTGTAAAGTTTTTGTGGCTAAATAATTGTTTTCAACTGCACCTTCACCAGTATAGGTAATTGTTTCATCAAATTTCTTTGCATCTAAAGTGACCTGAAAATTATTTTCAAACCCTATGTGCATAGGTGTGAACTCTCTGCCTATAGACATTGTATAAAATCCATTAGCAGGAATACGAAGCGTGTCAGAAAATGTACCATCTTCATTAATTGCTACTTCTGCCTTAAAATCAGCATTACTAACAATTGCATTTTTAGCTTTAGAATTTTCTATTTTCCCTGAAATAACAGCGTAATCAACTTTTGGCTCTTGTTTACAGGCGAAAATTGATAGTGCTACAAGAGCAATAATTAATCTTTTCATAATTTTTAATTGTTTTAGTTGTCCAAAAATACAGTTTATGCATTTTTTAGAGGCAAATTTTATTAATTATTAACATTTGTTGCATAGTCGAGATGTTATTCAGAGTTTTGATGTTGTAAAACTTAATTATGACTACGACGCATTTTATATCTTCGGAAATTTTAGAACTTTCAACTGTTGGCGATATCCTCTTTCAGAATAAAAAAATAGAGCTTTCAAAAGGAGCTATTAAAAAAATAGAGGCTTGCCGTAACTATTTAGATGAAAAAATAAAAAATACCGACCATCCAATTTATGGTATTAATACAGGATTTGGTTCTCTATGTGATGTTAAGATTTCTAACGATAAACTCACAGAATTACAAGAGAACTTAGTAATGTCTCATGCCTGTGGACTTGGGGATCGTGTGCCTAAGCAGATTGTAAAGCTTATGTTGTTACTAAAAGTTCAATCTTTAAGTTATGGTCATAGTGGAGTTCAACTTAAAACAGTGCAACGTCTAATTGATTTCTACAATAATGATATTTTACCAATTGTTTATACTCAAGGCTCTTTAGGTGCATCTGGAGATTTAGCACCATTGGCGCATCTAGCTTTGCCCTTAATTGCCAAAGGAGAGGTTTTATATAAAGACGAAGTTTGGGAGTCAAATGAAATACTATCAAAATTTAATTGGGAATCAATAGAATTACAATCAAAAGAAGGTTTGGCTTTATTAAACGGTACTCAATTTATGAGTGCCTACGGAATTCATTTACTTTTAAAATCGTATAAATTGTCTTATTTCGCAGATTTGATAGGAAGTATTTCTTTAGATGCTTTCGACGGAAGGATAGAACCATTTAATGAATTAGTTCACCTGGTTAGACCTCATAAAGGTCAATTAAAAACAGCGCAACGCGTAAGGGAGTTTCTTGAAGGTAGTGAGTTGATAAGTCAAGATAAAGCTCATGTGCAAGATCCTTACTCGTTTAGATGTATACCTCAGGTTCATGGAGCAACAAAAGATACATTAGACTTTGTGCACAAAACATTTAAGACCGAAATAAACGCAGTTACAGATAATCCAAATATTTTTGTTGGAGATGATGAAATTATTTCTGGAGGAAATTTTCATGGTCAACCTTTAGCGCTAGCTTTAGATTATCTGAAAATTGCTGTTGCAGAGTTAGGGAATATTTCAGAAAGGCGCATATATCAATTAGTGTCTGGTTTACGAGGGCTACCTGCCTTTTTAGTTGATAACCCTGGTTTAAACTCTGGCTTTATGATTCCGCAATATACTGCAGCAAGTATCGTGAGTGCAAATAAACAACTTGCGACACCTGCAAGTATTGATAGTATTGTGTCTAGTAATGGTCAAGAAGACCATGTAAGTATGGGAGCAAATGCAGCTACTCAGTGTTTTGATATTGTTAATAATGTTGAACGCATTTTAGCAATAGAATTATTAAATGCATCACAAGCGCTTTATTTTAGAAATCCATTAAAATCTTCTGATTTAATAAATTCTTTTTTAGAAAGTTACAGATCTGAAGTGCAATTTGTATCTGAAGATAAAGTCTTTTATAAATTAATGAAAAAAACGGTACATTTTATCGATGATTTTTGCATCGAAAACGACTTGCTTTTCGATTAAATGCAGAAAAAAATGTTCAACGGTTTAATCTTTAAAAAAAGGATTAATTTATTTGGACGCCAGTATTTTATACTATACTTTTGATTTGAAGTACAAGCGAATTATGTTCACTTTTTACTTAATAATAGGTTATATTAATAGCAAATTAATCTATTATTCTTACCAAAAAATTGTTTGATAGCACAACAATTGATTATTAGCATTTATTGATTTAGAATGATTTCATTCTAATTGATGTTCTGTTTATTCAGTACGTCAATATTTAATTTTAAGCTCACGCGCTGATTTTGTATTTGCGCTTTTGCTGACAATACATGTATTGTCTATATAAATGTTAAAATAATTTTAATTTAAACCAAATGTTATGTTTATGAGCAATTTTACCCGAAGCGGTGGACGCGCCAAAATTTGGCAATCTATCACGAATTTATCGTGTTGTAGTATTGATCTTGTAACTAGACGAAGTAATAGCATGAAGGCTCTGGCCTTTTTCATGCTTTTTGCGTTTAGTATCAACTCAATGTACGCACAAGAATCGGCAAGAAGTACATTTATTAGTGGTTGTCTATCTGACGCGCCTAATGGATTTACTGAAGCAGAAGTAGCACTTCTGTATGCAGATCAATGTGGAGATACTTCTCCCCAAGTAGTTAAAACTATCACTCAAGATGGTAGTGACTGTGATTGGACCTCAGTAATTACTTATGATGTTACTTGTGGCGATTTCGTCGATCAATTCAAAATTGATTATTTCGGAGGAGATAATACAGCACCTTTATTAAATGATGGTGTTGAAGTTCCAACAGGAGGACAAGATTTAAACTTGTGTTTTGATAATGTGCCAAATGGCCCTTCAGAACAAGATATTGCTGCATTGTATTCAGACAATTGTAGTGATGTTTTGGTTACTAAGTCTGGTACACCATCAGGAAGCGATTGTGAATGGTCTGTTACTTATGTATATACTATTGCAGATGCATGTGAAAACATGGCAACTGATATAGAAGTTACATATAGTGGAGGAGATAATCAAGCGCCTCAACTTAATAAAAAAGCAGTTATTCCAACCGGTGAAACAGGGTTGAATTTATGTTTTTCTAATAAAGCTCAAGGACCAACAGTTGAAGATATAGCTGCGCTATATTTTGATAATTGCGGAAATGTAAATGTTACTAAAGAAGAACAGTCTAAAGGAACTGATTGCAAATGGCAAGCAACATATACTTATACAATCCAAGATGATTGTTCAAATTTTGCTCAATCAATTGTATTAATATACTCTGGAGGTGATTTAGAAGCTCCAGAATTACAAGGAGTTCCGGGAGATGTTACAGTTAATTGTATTGATGACATTCCAGCACCAGGAAAAGGAGAAGTTTTTGCTACAGATAATTGTGCTATTAAAGTTTCTGTTAATTCTTCTGATGATCTTAGTGGACTAAATGGAACATGTTTAGGAGGTGTAGTTGTTAGAACTTATACTGCTACAGATGATTGTGGTAGATCAGTTTCTGAAACTCAAACTATTACTGTCTTAGAATCTCCAATGGCTGATTTTGATGAAGCTGAAGGTGGAGAATTAACATGTGAAGAAGCAAATGCATTCGAAGCAAGTCCTTTAGGATATACTAATGGAGCAGCTGGATCATGTGAGATTTCAGGATCAGTAGACGGTTTTGTTACAACTGACTATACTAATTGCGGAGGATTCTTATATGTAGATTATACATACACAGATGATTGTGATAGAACAATCAATGAAAAACTAACATATACAGTATTACCAACTCCAGTAGCTTCGTTTGATGAAGTAGAAGATATGGAGATTTCATGTGAAGAAGCAAATGTATTTCAAGCGGGTTCATTAGGGTATTCTAATGGAGCATCTGGAGCATGTGAAATTTCAGGATCAGTAGAAGGTGAAGCAACTCCAGATTACACAGTTTGTGGAGGAACAATCACAGTAAACTGGACATACACAGATGATTGTGAAAGAACAATCAATGCAGAACAAGTAGTTACTGTATTACCAGCACCAATGGCTGAGTTTGATGCGGTTCAAAACATGGAAATTTCATGTGAAGAAGCAAATGCATTCCAAGCAATTTCATTAGCATATACAAATGGCGGAACTGGAGCATGTGAGATTTCAGGATCAGTAAACGGTGAAGCAACTCCAGATTATACAGAGTGTGGTGGAACTATCACAGTAAACTGGACATACACTGATGATTGTGAAAGAACAATCAATGCAGAACAAATAGTTACTGTATTACCAGCACCAATGGCTGAGTTTGATGAAGTAGAAGGTGGAGAATTAACATGTGAAGAAGCTTATGCTTTTGAAGCAGGTTCTTTAGCATATACTAATGGTGGAACTGGAGCATGTGAGATTTCAGGATCAGTAGATGGTCAAGTAACTTCAGAATTTACTCTTTGCGGAGGATTCTTATATGTAGATTATACATACACAGATGATTGTGAAAGAACAATCAATGCAAAACAAACGTTTACAGTATTACCAGCACCAATGGCTGAGTTTGATGAAGTAGAAGACATGGAGATTTCATGTGAAGAAGCAAATTCATTCCAAGCAAGTTCATTAGGATATTCTAATGGAGCAGCTGGATCATGTGAGATTTCAGGATCAGTAGATGGTGAAGCAACTCCAGATTACACGGAGTGTGGTGGAACTATTACAGTAAACTGGACATACACAGATGATTGTGATAGAACAATTAATGCAGAACAAACAGTTACTGTATTACCAGCACCAATGGCTGAGTTTGATGAAGTAGAAGACATGGAGATTTCATGTGAAGAAGCAAATGCATTCCAAGCAAGTTCATTAGCATATACTAATGGCGGAACTGGCGCATGTGAGATTTCAGGATCAGTAGACGGTGAAGCAACTCCAGATTACACAGAGTGTGGTGGAAAAATCACAGTAAACTGGACATACACAGGGCCGAGGACCCGAAGTGCATTCCTATGGCTTGGGTGAGCAAGTGGGTGGACTACTCGGACAAGTACGGCTTTGGTTATGCACTCAGCGACGAAAGTATCGGCGTCCTATACAACGACGTGACAAAGCTACTTTTGCTCTCGGATGGACTGTGAGTTCTTAAAGGACTAACATGATGTAGAGACATTTTATGACAACTTTTAACCCCTCTAGGAACATTCACTACATCGATTTTGAGGGCGGGGAGCACTACTACACCCTCAAGGAGTTCCCAACATCGCTTGAG
>CAJQOA010000098.1 GCA_905479815.1 uncultured Psychroserpens sp. | reverse complement strand
TACAGCAATATCTTGATCTGTTGGCGCAAAGTCTCCCATACCAACTAACGAATTTAAATGCCCTAATTTATTAGTCAATCGAATTGGGAAATTCAATGGATCTTGACCACTTCTATTTTGCGTTTGATATAAAGCTTCCTCAATTTCAGTAAAATCTTCTTTAAGTTTTTTTGCATTCTCTAATAGATCTTTTAAATCCTCATTGTCTTTATATTGTGTTTCAAAAGCTGTCAATTGCTTTTTTATTTTTCTAATTTTTTTAATAGATTTATGAGCATCATCCATGGTTTTATTGACATCCTTTATAAAAATAAACTGTTGTTCCATATCAGCTTGAGTACTTTCTGCTCTTGGATCTGCTAAAATGGTAAAAGGTTGCGATATATCTTTACCATTCATATTTAAACTTACTTTATAAGTTCCAGGAATAGCTTGTGGTCCATCTAAACTTGCCCACCATAAAACCATTCCGTCTAACTTCTCGGCACCCTTATAAGACATACTCCAAACATATTTATTAGTGCCTTTCTTAACTTCAAGCGTATTTTTCTTCTTGTTTTTTGTGCTCACCGTTTTTATCGTATCGCCTTTGGCGTCCATATATGTTAATTGTACCTCATCATTTTTATCGTCAAAACTCTTCAAATTAAAATAGGTGATTACGCCATTTGGATGATTAGTTCCAGACGTTTTACTTCCACTTCTACTTCCACCACGCATTCTATAAGTATCCTTTGGTTTAAAGAGCTTGTTTTCTTCTGAAGCATTATCAAATAACTGGTGAATTACAGTTAAATCATCAATCATCCAAAGGCTTCGTCCTTGAGTGGCAACAATTAAATTATTGTCTTTAATTGTTAAGTCTGTTATTGGAACAATAGGTAGATTTAACTGAAACGGTTTCCAATTCTTTCCGTCGTTAAAAGAGACGTACATCCCGGTTTCTGTTCCTGCATACAATAAGCCTTTTTGTTTTGGATCTTCTCTCAAGACCCTTGTGAAATGTTCTGGGTTGATGCCGTCTGTAATTTTTTTCCAAGACTTTCCGTAGTCTGTCGTTTTATACAAATAAGGTGCAAAATCACCTGTTTTATACTTTGTTCCTGCGACATAACACGTTCCTGCATCAAAAGCACTAGGCTCAATGCTATTAATCATCATCCAATCTGGCATCCCTTTTGGTGTCACGTTTTCCCAATTTTGTCCACCATCTTTAGTGACATGAATTAAACCATCATCACTACCAACCCACAATAAACCTTCAGTAATTGGAGATTCTTGAGCTGCAAAAATGGTGCAGTAATATTCTACTGAGGTATTATCTTGAGTAATTGGTCCACCAGAGGATTTCAGCTTTTCAGGATCGTTTCTTGTTAAATCCGGACTAATAATTTTCCAACTCTGACCTTCATTTTCAGTCACATGAACATGTTGTGAAAACGTATATAATCGATTTGGGTTATGTTTAGAAAATATAATTGGGAAATTCCATTGAAAACGATATTTCATACCTTCTGCGCCATGACCCATTGGGTTATCTGGCCAAACATTAATTGCTCTAACCGTACCTGTTTTATGATTTTTTCGGGTTAAGAAACCGTCATAACTTCCGCCATAAATAATATCATTATCCTCAGGATCAATAGCAATATGTGCCGATTCTCCTCCTGCGGTACGTTCCCAATCATCTTCTGTAATGGATCGTCCATCTGTTCTATGCGGAATTCTAACCGTTGAGTTATCTTGTTGCGCAGCATAAATACGATACGGGAAACTATTATCTGTAGTCACACGATAAAACTGCGATGTTGGTTGGTTGTGATACGTACTCCACGTTTCTCCACCATCATAAGTGACTTGTGCACCACCATCATCTCCAATAATCATTCGGTTTGGGTCTTCTGGAGCAATCCATAAATCATGATGGTCTCCATGAGGTGCATTATAAGTGTCAAATGATTTTCCTCCATCGGTACTTTTATGGTAACGTACATTTAATACATACACCACATCTGCATCTTTAGTATCTGCATATAATCGTGTATAATACCAAGCGCGCTGTCTTAGTTTACGTTCACTATTAACTTGGTTCCAGGTCTCTCCTCCATCATCACTACGATACAAACCACCTTTTTCTTTATTTTCTATGATTGCCCAAACACGTTGGTTATTTACAGGAGACACTGTCACTCCCATAATTCCAAGCGTACCTTCTGGAAATCCTTTATTGGTAGAAATTTCTGTCCACGTCTCCCCTTTATCGGTACTTTTCCATAATGCAGAACCGTCGCCTCCAGAACTTAAACTGTAAGGTGTACGCTGTATTCTCCATGTAGACGCATATAAAATTCTTGGATTGGTTGGGTCTATTAATAAATCAACCACACCTGCATTTTCATTAGCGAAGAGTGTTTTTTTCCAAGTTTTACCACCATCTATACTTTTATACACACCACGTTCTTGTGTTGGTTTGTAGATATTTCCGAGGACACCAGCATATACCACATTATGATCTGTAGGATCTACTGCAATTCTTGGTACATGGCGTGAGTTTTTTAGTCCTGCAGACGTCCATGTTTTCCCTGCATCTACACTTTTCCAAATCCCATAACCTGAAGACACATTACCACGAACGGTTTTTTCTCCTCCTCCAACATACAACACGTTAGGATCACTTTTTGCTACGGAAATCGAACCAATACTTCCACCGAAAAATCCATCAGAAATATTTTCCCATGAGCGTCCACCATCTAATGTTTTCCAAATACCTCCACCTGTAGAACCAAAATAATACAAGTTAGGTTTATTGGGCACACCTGTAACTGCTGCACTTCTTCCGCCTCGAAAAGGGCCTAGAAGTCTATATTCTAGCGCTTCATATTGTGATTCTTCAAAAGATTGAGCATCTAAAGTTGTTACATTTCCGAAGAGAAAAAGGCATAAAAGCGTGGTAAAAAGTCTCATTGTGTTGGTGGTTATTATTACGTGCACTAAAAATAAGCATAAAAAGATTATTTGTTCTTAAAAGCTAGCTATCGTTATTAGGGTTTCATATGTAATTAAAAAAATGTCAAGTTTTTCAAAACAATACAAGGCAAAGAAAGCCATCAGAAGCATTCAAAATCTAAAAGTTTATTTTCGAAATTACTTTTACCAATGGTAGCATCAAACTTTGCAATCAATTCGTTATTTCTATACACTTCATATTTTAAGTTATTATCAACGTTATACTGAATTACATCTCCAAACTGGACATGAATTACTTCATTACTATCTAATTTTGTGAAAATTATTGATCCAATGTGCTTTATGTGCCCCGATTCGTCTACTTGTGAAACAACTATATCGTCAAACAAAAGTGTATCAAAATCATTATTAAATTCTACTAACTTCATACATAAAAATCCTCCCTCTCTTTCAATTTCTTGAACACTTTCAACAATCCCAATAAAATAGTACTGTGAAGCTTGTAATTTATCTTGAAACGATTTAGTTATCTCTTTACCATTTTTATAATTTGCACTAATTGTAAAATAAACAAAGGTTCCAAAACAGCATAGAACTATTAATGTATTTATTAATAATTTAATATTTTTTTTCATTTACTACTTAAAAAGATTGAGCATCTAAAGTTGTTACATTTCCGAAGAGAAAAAGGCATAAAAGCGTGGTAAAAAGTCTCATTGTGTTGGTTGGTTTTATTGATCCCTTAAAAATAAGCATAAAAAAATATTATGCAGTAGTGGTATTCAATTTTAACCTAATCTCACGTCTTAAAAAGAAAGCAGTGACGATGGTTGACAACACATCTGAAATAGGAAACGACATCCAAATCCCTAATTCTCCAAAATAAAGAGGCATAATATACATCAACGGAATAAAGAAAATAGCTTGTCTAGTCAAGGTTAATATTAAAGCTGGCAATGCTTTACCAACGGCCTGAAAATAAGCAGCACCAATAAGTTGTAATGCTAAAATTGGCACAGCAGCAAAAGCCCAACGCATATTAGTTGGCGTGACATTTACAACAGCAACATCTGTAGTAAACCATTTGGTAATCACTTCTGGGAAAATCATTAATGAAATAAACACAATGGCTGCCATAACGGTTGCATACTTTATAGCTGTAAAAATGACGTCTTTTACACGATCATATTGATCTGCTCCAAAATTATAACCTGCAATAGGAATAAATCCTTGGGTAATCCCGTAAATAGGAAACAAGGCGAACATACTTAATCGACCAACTATAGCATATGCAGTGACTGAGGTTTCTCCTCCAAAATCATACAAAGCATTATTAACCAATAAGAACGTTACACTCACCACAGCTTGTCTTGCCAAGGTCACGAAGCCAAGAGACCCTATTTCTGAAATGATTGTTTTCTCTAATTTAAAGTGAGATAGATTAATTTTTAATTCAGAATTTTTAGATAAAAAATACCATAGAATAAACAGGAATGACACAATATAAGATCCTGTAGATGCCCAAGCTGCTCCTGCCATTCCAAAATCCATGAGATTGATAAAAATGTAATCGAAAACCAAATTACCTACTGACGGAATTAACATCGCATACATAGCAAATTTAGGGCTCCCTTCTGCTCTAATAACCGTATTTCCCATCATGACGAACCCTAATACAGGAACACCATAAAGGATGATTTCATAATAGGTTTTTGCAGGATCAAAAATATTTCCTTTACCTCCAAATGCAGGAATCAATGTATCTACAAAGTAAAGCCCAGAAACTGCAAATGAAATTGTAAATAGAAATGTAAGTGTCACTTGATTTCCAAATACTTTTAATGCTTTTGATTTGTTATCTGCACCCAATGCTCGAGAAATAATAGAAGATCCTCCAACACCAATTGCCATTCCTAAGGCAGCAATAAAAAAGGATACTGGAAGCACAACATTTATGGCAGCGATGGCAGTTGAACCAATCCAATTTCCGACGAAAATAGTATCCACCAAAATATTGAGCGACATCACTAAAATCCCTATAGATGCAGGAACCGCTTGCTTGATAAGCAACTTACCAATGGGTTGCGTTCCTAAATCTTTAGAGGATGTTTTTGCCATTATGCAGTAACGGTTTCAGCTTTTGCCCAATCGTTAATCCATTGCGATAGTATGTCTACAAATTCTGCATCATCATTTAAACATGGAATAGTTGTGAAATCTTCACCTCCCATTTCATGGAAAATTTCTTCACCTTCCATAGCAATTTCCTCTAACGTTTCTAAACAATCACTCACAAATGCTGGTGTAACGATGGCCATTTTTTTGGTGCCTTCTTTACCCATACGCTCGATGGTACGATCTGTATAGGGTTGCAACCATGGATCAAAACCTAAACGTGATTGGAAGGATGTTGAGAACGTACCTTCTGTCATATTTAGTTTTTCACCAACCAATCTTGTGACTTCTTTACATTGGTGTTTGTAGCAAAATTCGTGTGCTGGTGACGGTGTTTTACAACACACACAATTCTCCTTATCATTAGGTTTACAGTGCGAATTTGTAATATCACTTTTTCTAATATGACGCTCTGGAACACCATGGTATGAGAATAATAAATGCTCGTAATCTTTACCTTCTAAATGCTTAGCGATAGAGTTTGAAAGCACTTCAATATACTTTGGATGGTTATAAAATGGTTTTAAGTCTGTTATTTTTACCTGCGGAAAATGTGCTGCTCTAAGCTCTTCTGCTAATACTAAAATAGTCTCGGTAGTTGCCATGGCAAACTGCGGATACAACGGAATGAGAAAAATATCATCCACGCCTTTATCGACTAATTCTTGAAGTCCTTTTTTCATGGTCATACTCCCATAACGCATTCCTAAAGCAACAGGAACGGTCGTTTCTTTTTGGATACCGTCTTGTAAACGCTCAGACAATACAATTAAAGGAGACCCTTCATCCCACCATATTTTTTTGTAAGCCTTTGCCGATTGTTTTGGACGCGTATTTAAAACAATACCTTTTACAAGTAACGTTCTTGCCCATAAAGGCACATCAATCACACGCTCATCCATTAAAAACTCGCCTAAATATTTTTTAACGTCTTTAGGCTCTGGACTATCTGGTGACCCTAAATTAACAAGTAAAACTCCTTTCATATTTATTTTTCTTTTCAACTAGCAATTAAAATTTTTTAATCTAAAATCTATAACCTATTCTAAGATGTAAATTGACTGCTACATCTGGCTCATTCAATACTGTGACATTATCTTTTTCAAACACATGAATATAACCAACACCAATAGCCGTTTCGTAATTAAAATGCTTCCCAATGTTTCGTCTTATTCCCCACGTTGGGACTATTGAAACATCACTTAAAAAAATCACATTATCTGGAAGATTAATTGTAATCCAATCTGGATGGTAGCTTGTTTTAATTGAGATAAAATTTCCGCTATTACCATCTATACGCCTAGATTTTGCTTTACGTTTTTCTAAATTATAATACCAACGTGGTTCTAATGTAATCACTGACGCAAAAAAAGTAGACGTATTTTCATAAAGATCACCTCCAGAAATTCCTGCATCCAATCCTAATTCAGATCTTAAGGCAATAGCATTTGAAAGTCGAGATTCGTTATGAACCCAAACGCCTAAAAAACCAGTTTGGATCCCAAAGATTGATTTCTCAACAGTCGCATCTTGAGCATTTAAATTTAAAGCACAACCTACAACGAATATGATTAAAAGATATTTTTTCATGTGTTTATATTTATTGTTTTTGACTGTCACATGCTGTTCGCAATTAATCATTCTCTTAGATGATAATGCTTTTACACGCTCGTTTCATAACACGATTAGTTTTGTTTTAACAACGCTGTTCTTACACTTTCTGGAACAATTGAATCTACCAATTGTTTCATGGCATCATCATTTGCTATAAATTTCCAGCCATCATATTGTGGATCTTTAATGGCAAACATATTAGCATCCATATTAATCACCAATGACATCTCGGTTTGATCTGCTATCACATTATTTTCACCAAATTGACTATCCATAGTTATTTTCATAAAGTCTAAGAATGCTTTTTGATCTTCTGCAGATTTATTTTTTTCAGATAAAAACGTCATTTTCATTTTACTATTATAAAAAACAGCTGCATACGTTACACCTTCTACTTCTTTTTTATCACTGACTTTAGATACCTCATTTGAGATAAATTCAATCTTCATATCTGGAGAATTAAACATTTGCTCCATACCTGCTTTCATTTGAGCTCTTGGCGCCATTTCAAAAACTTTTGGATACATATAATCTAAAACACCATCAAAATTTTGAGCAGTCATATAATCATAATAGGTTTGAGCGTTTTTAGACACCTCATCTTTATGTGATTGCGCAAAGCTTGATACTGAAATTAATAGTGCGATTAATAACGTTATAATATTCTTCATTGTGTGTTTTGTTTTTGCAAAAATACGACAGTATTTGCAATTGTGTATTCAATTAATTGTTGTTAATATTCTTTTAACCCAAAGCCATCAAATATTTTTTTGGCGTGGTCCCATATTTCTTTTTAAATGCTGAAATAAAATGGCTCGATGTACTGTAACCAACCTTAAGTCCAACCTCGTTGACATTATGATCTCCAGCTTCGAGGAGTTTACGAGCAACTTCCATTTTGTAGTCAAATAAGAAACTAAAAACAGTATCGCCATAAATTTGTTTAAAGCCTTCTTTAAGTTTTTTAAGACTGAGACCTATTTCCTCACTAAGTTCTTGCAAAGTTGGTGGCTCTGCCATACGAGCAATTATAATATCTTTGGCTTTTCTTATTTTGATGACGTTGGTTTCATCCACTAAAAACGGACATTGTTCAATATCTGCATCTTCACTTCTATTAAAGTACAAGCTCAGTAACTCTAAGGCTTTACCTTTAAAATAGAGCGTTTTAATAGACGAGTTTAAATTAAAATTTATAATCTGATTAAGTGCAATGGCCATAGAAGGCGAAATTTTACCATCCTTATAATATTTCTTGTCTTTATTATCGACACTTAAAAACGTGATGTAATCTGCTTCTTGTGAAAAGAGACCATGAAATTTCTTTATAGAAACCAAAACAGTCACCAACCAAGATTTAGAATGCACCTCTAGATGTATAGGTAAGTCACGTTGTGGGTTGTACAAGAGTAAAGAATTCTCCTCTTCAATTTTTAATCTATAGTTGCCATTATTAAAGATAAATTCACTGGAACCTTTGATACAAAAATGGAATTGAATAAAACTGCTATCAATCTCACGTTGAACTGTTTGCGTAGCATCCTCTTCGTTTTGATAGGTGAGTACGAAAAATCCGTCATCCAATTCTGTCTCACTGAATGAACCTCTAGCGATATTTTTTGAGTCTGAAAAATCCATAAATTTTTTATGCTTATTTAGATTCGTTCTAAACTAATATGATTTAAAGCGTTGATATGACTGCAAAAATATGACTTTTATCATGTTTTAAGAACTTATAATCGTAAAAAACCACAAACGATACTTAAAGTTCTTCTAGCGTTGTTTTTTATCGGTTGCTATTTTTACTTTTGCTTTCGAAGTTATCCGGATAACTTTCCAAATCAGGTATGGAGCACTACAACATGTCGAGAGGCACAACATTTTACGCAATTGGGCTAAGCTATAAAAAAGCAGATGCCGAAATTCGTGGTCATTTTAGTTTGGATGAAAATTCAAAGATTGCTGTATTAGAGCAAGCCAAACAAAATGGTATTGAAAGCTTAATACTTACATCTACATGTAATAGAACCGAAATCTACGGTTTCGCAGAACACCCATTTCAACTCATCCAATTATTGTGTGACAACACAAAAGGGACTGTTGAGGAGTTTCAAAAAGTGGCTTACGTTTATAAAAATAGAGATGCTATTTCTCATATGTTTCGTGTAGGTTCTGGTTTAGATAGCCAGATTCTTGGAGATTTTGAAATTATTAGTCAGTTAAAAGTAAGTGCAAGACTATCTAGAAAGCATCAACTATTCAATCCTTTTTTAGAACGATTGGTTAATTCTGTGATTCAAGCGTCAAAACGAATTAAGACTGAAACTGAAATCTCTTCAGGTGCAACATCTGTATCATTTGCTTCTGTTCAATATATCATGAAGTCGATTGATAACATTACAGAAAAAAATATTTTACTTTTTGGAACAGGTAAAATTGGTAGAAATACGTGTGAAAATTTAGTAAAGCATACTAAGAATCCACATATCACATTAATCAATAGAACCAAAAACAAAGCCGAAGCTATTGCAGGTAAGTTCAATTTATTGGTTAAGGATTATTCTCAACTTCAAGAAGAAATTAATACGTCTGATATTTTAGTCGTTGCCACAGGAGCCCAAAACCCAACGGTAGATAAGCATTGCATACAAACGACGAAGCCTTTATTAATTTTAGATCTTTCCATTCCGAAGAACGTGAACGAAAACGTTACCGAATTAGACAATGTAACGTTAGTTCATTTAGATGATTTATCTCAAATTACAGATGAAACTTTAGAACGCAGAAAAAAACATATTCCTGTTGCAGAAAGCATTATCGAAGATATCAAAACCGAATTCAATGCGTGGTTAGCAACACGAAAGTTTGCACCAACAATTAAAGCATTAAAACATAAGTTAACTGATTTTGCTACTGCAGAATTAGATACACAACGCAAAAAGATGAGTGATTTCAATGAAGCACAAGCCGAATTGATAAGTAGTAAAATCATCCAAAAAATCACCAATCATTTTGCACATCATTTAAAAGGCGATGATGTTTCTACAGACGATAGCCTAGAACTCATAAAAAAAGTGTTTCAACTCGAAGCAACAAAAGACAATGTCTAAACTCATAAGAATAGGAACACGTGATAGCCAATTAGCGCTATGGCAAGCTAAAATTGTACAAAGTCAACTAGAACATTTAGGACACAAAACCGTCTTAGTGCCTGTAAAATCCACAGGAGACATCGTACTTGATAAACCCATTTACGAATTAGGAATCACTGGTGTTTTTACAAAAACATTAGACGTTGCGATGCTTAATGGCCATATTGATATTGCTGTACATTCGCTTAAAGATGTACCAACAATATTACCAAAAGGGATCGTACAAGCTGCTGTTATTAAACGTGGAAACGTAAGAGACTGCTTGGTTTTTAATGACAATGAAGAATTTTTATCGCAACGTGAAGCTATTATCGCAACTGGCAGTTTACGCCGAAGAGCACAATGGTTAAATCGCTACCCAACACATACGATGGTTGGTTTACGAGGTAATGTAAATTCGCGATTAGAAAAATTAGAAAATAGTGATTGGAATGGTGCCATTTTTGCTGCTGCTGGATTAGGTCGTTTAGATATAAAACCAGAAGAAAGTTTTAATCTAGAATGGATGGTTCCTGCTCCTGCTCAAGGTGCTATTATGATTACCGCTTTAGAAGAAGATGAGGAAACACTAACACTTCTTAAAGAAATTAATCACGAAGAATCAGAAATCTCAACAGCAATAGAACGTAAATTCTTAAACCTTTTAGAAGGTGGATGCTCTGCTCCTATTGGTGCTTTAGCATATATAAAAGATGAAGAGGTTCATTTTCAAGGTGTATTATTAAGTCTCGACGGAACTAAAAGAATAGAAGTTCAGAGAACTGTAGCTTTAGGTTCACATCATGACTTAGCACAGTTTTGTGCCGATTATATTATTGAGCGAGGCGGAAACCGTCTCATGGATACGCTTAAAAAGACAGCTAAAAAAGCAAATATTTTTTCAACCAAAACCTTAACCGATGATCAAAAACATGCGTTTTGTGATGATGTGGTTAGTGAGAGTTCTGATTTTATAAAAATAAGCATGAATCGTATGACACAAACTGTTTTACGACCAATGCCTAAAAACGTTATTGTAACTAGTAAAAATGCAGTTGAGGCGTTGCTTACAAATTTTTCTGCGGAAGAATTGAAGTTTGAAAACATCTATTGCGTTGGTAGAAAAACAAAACGATTTGTAGAACGTAAAATTGGTAAAGTCAAGCATACTGAAAACAACGCAAAAGCTTTAGCAGAACATCTAGTTGAATATATTGATGGAACTCAAGTCACTTACTTTTGTAGCAATTTAAGATTGGACGATTTACCAACAATTTTAGATGAAAACCAAATAGCGGTTAAAGAAGTTATTGCTTACGAGACAAAGTATGATTCTAAACAAATAGATGATACTGTTGAAGGCGTTATGTTTTACAGCCCATCAACTGTACAGAGTTACAAGCAAGAAAATGATGATAATATTATCGCATTTTGTATTGGAGACACCACAGCAACAGAAGCTAAAAAGCATTTTAAAGATGTTAGAGTTGCAAAGATGCCTACTGTTGAAAGTGTTGTGAAGTTAGTTAACGAGCATTACGAATAACTGTCATTCCTGTAAACTCAGGAATTCACTTTAGATTAATAATAAAATAGATTCCTGTCTGCACAGGAATGACCATAGAATATGATTAAAAACGATTTATTTTTAAGAGCATTAAAAGGAGAAATAGTTGAACGCCCACCAGTTTGGATGATGCGTCAAGCAGGTCGTTATCTTCCAGAATTTATGGAAATCAAGGCAAAATATGATTTCTTCACGCGTTGTCAAACACCAGAATTAGCTAGTGAAATTACGGTACAACCAATTCGTAGATATGGAATGGATGCTGCTATTTTATTTTGCGATATTTTAGTCATTCCACAGGCCATGAATATAGAGGTACAAATGAAACCAAATTTCGGTCCTTATTTACCTAATCCTGTGCGTACTCAAAAGGACGTAGACAATGTGATTGTTCCTGATGTAAAAGACGCTTTAAGTTATGTTTATGATGCTATAAAGATGACCAAAGAAAAACTAAATGATGACATTCCATTAATTGGTTTTGCAGGTTCACCATGGACGATTTTATGTTATTGTGTACAAGGTCAAGGCTCTAAAAACTTCGATAAAGCAAAAGAATTTTGTTTTACAAACCCTATGGCTGCCCATCAATTATTACAAAAAATCACAGATACAACAATTGCGTATTTAAAAGAAAAAGTAAAAGCAGGTTGTGATGCTGTTCAAGTATTTGATTCTTGGGGAGGCATGTTATCTCCTGTTGATTATCAAGAGTTTTCTTGGCAATATATTCAACAAATTATTGATGCATTAAAAGATGATGCTCCTGTAATTGCTTTTGGAAAAGGATGCTGGTTTGCATTAGATCAAATGGCAAAATCTGGTGCTTCTGCTTTAGGTGTTGATTGGACGTGTTCTGCAAGAAATGCACGTTATTTAACTGGTGGAAATATTACGTTACAAGGTAACTTTGATCCTACTCGATTATTTTCTCCTCCAAGTGAGATCAAGAAAATGGTAACGCAAATGATTAATGACTTCGGAAAAGATAAGTATATTGTAAATCTAGGTCATGGAATTTTACCTAACATCCCTTTAGAAAATGCGAAAGCATTTATTGATGCTGTAAAAGAGTACAAAGCATAACCGTCTTAAATTTAAAAGATGATTAAAAACATTTTAAAAGGCATACAAGCATATACTGGAGCATTAGCTTTAATATCGAAGTTAAAACTCTGGAAGTACTTTTTCATACCAATAATCATTAGTATCGTTACGGCTTCTTTAATTGCTCTTTCTGCATACGGATTATCAGATAATATTGGAAATTTCATCGCTAAAGTTTGGCCTTGGGATTTTGGAAAAGACACCTTTACTTGGATCTCGACTTTTATTGGAGTAATCGTAGTCGTTGCTATTGGCTTAATACTTTATAAGCACATCATAATGGCATTATCTGCACCATTTATGAGTCCGGTTTCAGAAAAAATAGAAGCACATTTAACAGGTGTTGAACGGCACAATCATAGAAACACATCGTTTAAAGAACAACTCTGGAGAGGGATTAGAATAAACATTAGAAACTTAGCAAAAGAATTATTAATTACTCTACCGCTATTACTACTAAAGTTCATACCTGTTGTGAATATATTTTCAACAATTTTGTTGTTTTTAGTTCAAGCCTATTATGCAGGTTTTGGTAATATGGATTACACTTTAGAACGCCATTTTAAATATCGTGAGAGTGTTCAATTTATCAGAAAAAACCGAGGCATTGCTATTGGTAATGGTCTTATATTTATTCTTTTTCTTATCATACCAGTTATAGGTGTCATTTTAGTTTTACCAATGAGTGTGACTGCGGCATCGATTAAAACGGTTGAATTATTAAAAAAAGACAATCTTTTAAATAACACAAAACCCGTAATCTAATGGTTGCTCAGTTTGATGATTTCGAAATTAATGCTATTCATGAAGGTGATGCTTGGAAAATATGTGATTTAATGGTTGCCAATGCAGATCGTTTTAAACGGTATTTCCCTGGCACTCTTGCCGCAAATTTAAACCCAACATTATCTCAGATTTTTGTTGAGAAAAAGCTAAAAGCTTTTAGTGCTAAAGAGGAGTTTTTATTCACCTTAAAGCATTCTAAAACTCGAGAACTTGCAGGACTTATTTATATTAAAGAAATAGATTTAGATAAACAGCAAGGCGAGTTCGCCTATTGCATAGGATACACTTTTGAAGGACAAGGATTAACGTCTAAAACAGTTAAGCTTCTATCTCATTATGCTTTTGATACTTTAGGTCTTAAAACGTTACAAATCATTGCAAATAAAGACAACATCTCTAGTGTTAAAGTCGCTTTGAAGACTAACTTTGAATGGCAAAAAACTTTAAAAAATGAATTCACTCCTCCTAACGAATCGCCTTTAGATATGGAGCTGTATGAATTATATAAATAAATTATTATGCCCCATTTTGTAATAGACTGTTCTGAAAATATTTTAAAATTAAACGCTCCAGAAAAGACACTCTTAGCAGTACATGAAGCTGCAGAAAAATCTAATTTATTTGATAAAGGCGATATTAAAGTACGATTAAATCCTTTTAAAGAAAACTATCTGGTTGGAGGAAAAAAAGATGATTTTATTCACGTGTTTGCTAACATTATGGAAGGAAGAACTACTGAACAAAAATCTAAACTTTCGCAACAAGTTATAATTCGACTTAAACAAATTTTCCCTTCAGTAGGTTTTATTGCTATCAATATAAACGATTTCGAAAAAGCAACTTATTGTAATAAATCAATGGTATAAAATGAAAGATAAATTCTTTAAATACATCCACGAATTACAAGATACTATAGCTTCAAAGTTACAAGATATTGATGGTAAGGCCACTTTTCAAGAAGATGTATGGAAACGTCCAGAAGGTGGTGGCGGAAGAACGCGTATCATTGAAAATGGTGCTGTTTTTGAAAAAGGAGGTGTTAATATTTCGGGAGTTCATGGGAAATTACCAGACTCAATGCAAAAGTACTTTGGTGTTGAAGATGCCGATTTTTTTGCTTGTGGTTTAAGCCTTGTGCTTCATCCTAAAAATCCAATGGTGCCAACCGTTCATGCGAATTGGCGTTATTTTGAAATGTATGATAAAAATGGTAACATCGTTGACCAATGGTTTGGAGGCGGACAAGATTTAACACCTTATTACTTGTTTGAAGACGATGCAAAACATTTTCATCAAACTTGTAAAACAGCTTGTGATAAACATAATCCAGAGTTCTATCCAAAATACAAGGCGCGTTGTGATGAATACTTTTACAATACACATAGAAATGAAGGTCGCGGTATTGGTGGATTATTTTTTGATTATTGCAAAGCTTCCGAAGATATGAGCATGCAAAATTGGTATGATTTTGTAACCGAAGTTGGTGATAGTTTTCTAGAAGCTTATGTTCCAATTGTAGAACAACGTAAAAACTTAGAGTACAACAAAACTCAACGCGATTGGCAAGAAATTAGACGTGGTCGTTATGTAGAATTCAACTTGGTTCATGATAAAGGCACCTTGTTTGGTTTAAAAACGAATGGTCGTATCGAAAGTATATTGATGAGTTTACCACCACATGTGCAATGGGTTTATGATCATCATCCAGAAGTTGGTAGCGAAGAAGAGAAACTAATAACTGTTTTACAAAACCCAATTGAGTGGGTGTAATATGAATTGTTACTGCGGAAATAGTAAAACTTATAACGCCTGTTGTGAAGTTTTTCATTTAAATAACGGAAAAACAAAAACAGCAGAACAATTAATGCGGTCAAGATATAGTGCATTTGTCTTGGCTAATGGTGATTATTTAATGCAAACTCACCATCGTTCTACTAGGCCAATTTCAGAAAAAAAAGAAATTGTTAAATGGGCAAAATCTGTACAATGGATAAAATTAGAGGTCTTAGAAACGACCAAAGGTTTAGAAAACGACACGGAAGCCACAGTAACGTTTAATGCTTATTTTTACAATGCTAAAAAAGTAGAGGTTATACATGAAAAATCTGCTTTTATAAAAGAAAATAACCACTGGAAATACTTAGGATTACATACAGTTAGTCAAAATAATTACAAATAGATGGTTAATATTATTTCCAAACAAGAACCTCTTTAGTCACCTTTTTGAAGGTGTTATAAATATGAAACAATCGTGCTTTTAAAAGTAATTTACGCCCTTCAATACTTCTAGTATAGACCAATTTATTTCTGCCTAAATAATGATTCCAATGTTTTTTAAAGACTATTGCTTTTTCTTTCTTATCTCCAAAAATTTCGGGTACTGCATAAAAGTTTTCTATCTCTAATCGTTTTCTAAATGGGCTTGTTTTAATAATCAAATACCTAGGAGAATCAATAGGTTCTAAAAGTTGAGTTAGCGCTTTAGAGAACAATGAATTTTCAAGCGCATTTGCTCCAACCAAATTACAAACGACATCTCCTTTTCCTAACCTATAAGAGTTCACTGAGATATTATTCCTATTGCTTGTCAAATAATTCAATTCATTCAATGTATCTAGAATTGCGAGTCCAATTTTATTAATCTTTTTATGAAGATATCCATGACGCAAGTAGAGTTTTAAAGCTTTATAAAATTTGTAACCAAACCCAGCTACAAAAGCCGCTAAAAACGCATAAACGAAATAGAGTAAGCCTCTTTGTATTATGAGATTAAAGCTTTCAATGGCAAATTCAACATAAAACAACATAAATGCAAAAAACAGATCAGCTACAAAAAACCGAAGTGCATCAAAATAATAGATTTGATTTTGTTTTTTAAACGGTAAATTACCTGTTTTTAAGACCTTAACCTCTTTCGTTAGTTTTGTTCCTTTTCCTATGGCATTTTCCCATTTTTCTGATGTTAGATCACGTTTTGATGCTCTTTTAAGTGTGGCCTGATTTAAGGTTTCAATAGATTCTACAGAAATTTCGGCAGGTATATTTAAACGGTCAAAACCATTAGAAATAAATGGAATGCTAGTATTGGTCACGCCAACAAAAGCTTCAAAACGTCTTTTTAGAGTATCAACCTCTTTACCTCCATCAATATCTGAGGGATCTACACAAGCCAAATGCCAGATGTTTCCAGCTTTATCTGGCGAATCCAAATCCTTTCGTATCGCTCGACCACGCATTTGATTAGATGACACAAACGAGCCAATAAAAGAAGCCAGAATTAAACTATTAATTGATGGCGCATCCCAACCTTCACCTAATAAAGATTTTGTTCCTATTAGCACTTTAATGATTCCGTTTTCAAAAAGTTGAGTTATGATGCTAACTATTGTATGTTTTGATTTTCCTTTAGATGCGATCATCAAAAAATTAGCATCAATTTCTAATGGTGAAAACGAAAAATTATCAAGAGAGGTTAACGTTTTAAAAGCATCTAAAACAGATGCATGAATAATCACAATACTTCCAGAAAGCACTGCTAATTCCTCTGGTTTTTCACAATACTCTCGTACATATTGAAAAATAGGTATAACACCAATTTTATTGACGTCTTCTATTGTTCCTGAAGATATATTTAAAAATTCTTTACGAATATAATCTGTAAGAATCACACAGTTTAAATCTGTTTTCAAACTGTTGCGCTCAGCATTAACAATGCTTACAATACTTTTTAGTTTACTAGGACTATTAGATAACGATTTATAAAGCAATTGCTCACCTACAAAATCTACTGTATTCTTTTCAAAAACATTAAGACGTCTTAATGTTTTTTCTAGTGTAGAAACGTATGCTTCTTTTTCAATGAGTTGCTCTCGATCAGTAACTAATATATTCTGAAATAAAATACCAAGCCATTTTAAGTCTAGCTTTGGAAACTGAATCATTTCCTTTTTTTCAAAACCCAAAACCTCTAGTTTTTGATGATCTACTTCAAATCCGCACGTATTTAAAAAGATTAAGATAGCAGAAAAATATTGAGTATTTGCATACAATTCATCTAAATGCCAATTGGGGCTTTTATAAAAACGGTGTTCAGTTAAAAACGAAATAAACCGCTCATCTTTTATTATCTCATCATGAAAACTCGCAATTTTCTGTCTATACTCTACAATAAAATTAATTTCTAAATCTTCTGGTTTTGAGAAATACACAAAATCTTGATGTGGTGATAAATCGCTCTCACGCACTAAATCTGGTACAGCAATTTCGTCATCAATGTCTCCACACAGTGTAAAATATTTAGACACTTCTCCTTGGCTACTATCATAAGGAGGTGTTGCTGTGAGGGCAACAGTATAAAAACCGCTATTACGTTTTAAATCCATTAAACAAGTCCACCACGCATTTTTTAAATGGTGTGCTTCGTCCAATACTAATGTTCCAATATTATGTGTTTTAAAAAACTGATAGTAATCGTCTTTATCTTCAAACGTTTTGTAAAACGCATGAAGTGATTGATAGGTGGAAAATGTAATGTCGCTTGGTGATTTTATATCAAACGAAAACGCTTCAAAGTTAGATGTTTCGGTAAAAAAAGATTGTAATCGCTCTTCCCATTGGTTTCTAATAGTTAATGTTGGTGCAAGAACTAACGTCTTTTTATCCAATTTTCTTAAGATCTCAATACCCAAAATTGTTTTCCCAGAACCAGGAGGTGCAATGACATGAAAATGGTTATCAGTAATATGACTATTAAAGTGTTTTAAAAGTTCTGCTTGATAGCTTCTCCACGGAAAAACAAATGATAAAGCATCTAAGGATTTAATCAATATAAAAATGGGTTTTAATCATTAACTTTGTATTCCATAAAAGTAAGAAAAACTATGTATCCATTAAGAAGAAACCGAAGATTAAGAACCAACGAATCTATAAGAAGCTTAGTTCGTGAAACAATCATTTCTCCTAATGATTTTTTGGTGCCTTTGTTTATTGTTGAAGGAAAAGGAATCAAACAAGAAATTCCTTCTATGCCTAACTATTATCGTTTTAGCTTGGATTTATTGGAACATGAGGTTAAAGAATTATGGAAACTGGGTTTAAAATCTGTTTTATTATTTGTGAAAGTTCCAGATAACTTAAAAGATAATAAAGGAACTGAGGCTACAAATCCTAACGGGCTCATGCAACGCGCTATCAAAACGGTTAAAAATATTTGTCCGCAAATGATAGTCATGACAGATGTTGCGCTAGACCCTTACTCTTCTTTTGGACATGACGGAATTATTCAAAACGGAAAAATAATTAACGACGATACGGTTGATGTTTTAGCTGAAATGAGCCTGTCTCATGCTCAGGCTGGAGCAGATTTTGTTGCGCCAAGCGATATGATGGATGGACGTATTCTCGCCATTAGAGAAGCGCTTGAAGATGATGGGTTTGTAGATACTGGTATTATGAGTTACTCTGCAAAGTATGCTTCTGCTTTTTATGGTCCTTTTCGTGATGCTTTAGATTCTGCTCCTGCAGATGTTAAAGATATTCCTAAGGATAAAAAATCATATCAAATGGATTATGCTAATCGTTTTGAAGCTATTAGAGAAACGGAAATGGACATTGATGAAGGCGCAGATATTGTGATGGTAAAACCAGGATTGTGCTATTTGGATATTGTACGTGAAATTAAAAACGAAGTTGACGTACCTGTTGCTGTGTATCAAGTTTCTGGTGAATACTCAATGCTTAAAGCTGCTGCCGAGAAAGGCTGGCTAGATCATGATGCTATTATGATGGAGCAAATTACAGCCATTAAACGCGCTGGAGCAGATGTAATTGCGAGTTACTTTGCTAAGGATGTTGTGAAGTTGTTATATTAAAAAACTAAAAGGATTAATAGGAAAACACCGCAACTAATCCTTTTTGAATTACTTTATTTAGAGGATATCGACTCTCCCGAGGTTAATGCCCAATTTATACCTATGACAGTAACTAAATTATCTTCTCCTACTGGAAAATCTTTACCAAAACCTCCTGTTAAACTCATTTTTTTATTGATTTGATAAGTAATATTACCCACAGATCTATATTGTTCGTCATCACCATCACGTTGTAAATATTCGTATGATAAATTGAACTTCCCTAGTTCTAATTCAAGTTTTCCACCAATATCCCAAAAACTTGTGTCAAAATAATTCTGTTCAGCATCTATATTAAAACCATTATCAATATACCTACTGATAGCGTATAAATGGAAGTAGTTTTTATCATTAAATGGAAGCGCCAAATCTAGTGTAATCCATCCTCCTAAACGCTTTGCTGTATTGCTACTAAATTCATTTTCTTTAAACAATAAACTGTATGCCATAGCCCCATCTAATCTTAAAATAGGCTTAATATTTTTCGGGTTATAATAAAACTTTACAATTCGTTCAGTGATTTCATCAAAGTACGCCGTAGCTAAACCTTTACCATCCTCATATATTGATTTATAATTTGGGTTTTGTTGTAAAACTTTATTAGCAGTATCAATATAACTTTGTGGTATTGTTTTATTCTTGACATACTCGTCCGCCATTTCTCTCGTTACAATATCATTTGTAAAAACTAAGTTACCATTATATTTATTCAGCGCGTCATCAGAATATGGTTGTCCTGTATCACTTAAAACATTAACAATTTTATCAGTTTGTTTTCTACTAAATAATTGAAATAACGTGGTTCTTAAACCAATTGCTGCAACTTTTTTTTCTTCTTCAAACCCTTGAAATTCTTTATTTGTAAAGGCCATTGAAAAAGAAGTATTGGTCTGTAATGCCTTAAAAGGATCAATAATATCTTTCCCGTGTCTGTTTTTTTTAATCCCACGATAATCTTCGTAAGATTTATCCTTAGTATTAGGAATGAGCCAATATGGATTGGTCTCTAAAGCAATATTCCCATTAGAAAACCCATTAGAAACATAAAGAGCTAGGCTCTTAATATTATCTGGTGTATTAATTGCTGTTGGCGTCTCTTCGATTATAGTAAATGCAGGATTAGCACTACTTTCGAAATTAAAATCGTTAACAGATGCTTTGTTTTCTTCTTGTGCATTTGCATTTAATGCACTCAGAGTAAGCAAAAATATAAAAACTCTTTTCATAATTATTGGTTCAATGATTTTACAAATTCTCTATGGTTATTCTTTTGATCTTCATTTAAAACAATCTCGATATTCTTTTCAATTGAAAACTGTTCAGCAGAAACATCTTTAAACTCATTTTCAAAATCTACAAGTGTAGAATAATAGGTTTTTCGATTGTCTTGATCATAAACACTATATCGAATAAGGGTTCGTTCCTTGGCTTTCTGTTTATTTGGCTCTTGATTCATATCTACAATAAAAACAAATTTAGCAGCTAAAATTGTGCGTTGTATTGCTTGCTCTTTTGTTAAAGATGCAGAATTAGAATCATTATCTAAAATTTCAAAATCCATAGGGTCACTCTTCTTTTTAAGTGCAAAAACTGTAGGCCCGATTTGTTTCGCAATGGATTCTACATCAGTGATCTTTATTGTTATTTTTTGATTGTTGTTATAGGTTTCAAATATTTCCATAATGCTTTCTTTAATTGATTTATTTTTAAAATAAATTTCATGAATTTTCAATTTCTAAAATGAAATCAAAAATTCAAAATCTAAATGTTATTGCAATTGAATATTAGTTTCCATAATTGCTAATTTAATTATGCTACTAAATTCTTAAATAGGGAGAGTAAAACAATACCTATAATTAGGTATTTCTTTAATTATCATAAAGTTACAAAAATAATCTATTGATTTCAAAATTTCAGAAGATCTTTAATGTTAACAAGACTTTCCTTATTTCAATAAACTCTTATTTTACCTATACTTTTCACAGCCAACTAGGTTAACGCTAGGTTAACCTAGTCAAATTCTGCTTTTTTTTGAAATGTTCACTCTAGATTTGTAATATCAAAACAGTATATCATCAATCATTAAAATCAAAACATCATGAGAACTTTAAACAACAATTTAATTACAGAACGAAACCAAACAACTAAATCACACAACTGGAATTCAAGAAGACGTTACAGGTCAATAAAGTAAAACACATGAATTCATCAATCAATCTTAATCATGAGCATGATGTCTTTTTTTAGACGTTGTGCTCTATTTTATCAAATTCGATTCTTAATTTTAAGCGAACTATAAAAACGCATGAAGAAAAAAATCAATCTTTTAATTATTGCTTCCATTGTAGGGTTAATTGCCTTATCTATTATTCAGGGATATCTAATCAATAATACTTATAAGCTAAAAAAAGACGCTTTTATAACCGAAACCAGACGTTCCATTTCGCAAATAGATGATTTCTCTCCTGCGTTAGATTCGTTGTCAGATATATGGCAAGATAATTTTCTTAATACTGTTTCAGATTATAAAGTTAATATAGCAACACGCTCAGATATTTTAGATGGCCTGCAATTAGTTATAGATTCTATTAACGAGACCTATCGTACTGAATATCAAAAAGAATTAGTCAAGAATAATATTCCGTACGGAATTAAATTCCACAAAAAAATAAAAGCAATTATCTTATTAGATTCTATAAAAAACGATACCGTTTTTGACTTCGCAAAAACACCAAAAAGAATCATTCTTGGTGATCCTATTTCCGAAGAAAATGCAATTGGAGTAAGTACAACATTGTGGCAAACTGACCATACATCAACTAAAGTAGTAAATGGCGAAAACAAAGACATCTTGTTTTATTTAATGTTCCAAACTCAAGACGAAATGGACATTGCTGGTTGGAAAAAAATTGTTTTTAAACGTATGCTAGGACTACTACTATTGTCTTTACTTATATTTTCTATAGTCATTGGTTTACTCTACTATTCTATTAAAAGTTTGATTACTCAAAAGAGAATTGCAGATATCAAAACAGACTTTGTCAACAATATTACTCATGAACTTAAAACACCATTAGCGACGCTTACTTTAGCGACAAAAATGCTTAAGAACGAAGATATCAAAACACAACCTCAACTTGTTGATAATACCATTAATACTATAGAGCGTCAAAACAAACGTTTACAAAAATTAATAGACCAAGTCTTAAACAATAGTTTAGGTTATAACGAGATTAGACTTCATAAAGAATCTGTAAATATTGAGCAATACATTAATACCATTTTAGATGATTTCTTATTATCAGTTAAAACAGAAAATATCACTTTAAATCGCAAATTTTTAGGATCAAAAAACAGTATTAATCTAGATAAGTTTTATACAACAACAGCTTTACTTAATATTCTTGAAAATGCTGTAAAATATGCAGGTGATGATATCAGTATTGATTGTAATATTGATAGTCAAACCGATTTACAAATTTCTATAAAAGATAACGGAATCGGGATTTCAGATAAAGATCAAAAACAAGTATTCGATAAATTCTATCGAGCAGGTAATAAAGAAATTCATGATGTGAAAGGTTTAGGGCTCGGTTTATATTATACCAATCAAATTATAAAAGCACATAACGGACACATAGATGTAAAAAGCAAAAACGGTAAAGGCACCACATTTACTTTAACCATTCCTTTTAATTAAAAACACATGAAACGTATTCTTTTAGCAGAAGATGATTTAGACTTTGGAAATATTCTAAAACAATATCTTGAAATCTCAGGATATAAAATTACATGGGCAAAAGACGGAAATGAAGCCTTAGAATTATTCAAAAAAGAAACCTTTAATATTTGTGTCTTTGATGTCATGATGCCTAAAATGGATGGCTTTACTTTAGCCGAAAAAGTTATTGATATAAATCCTGAAACACCTTTCATTTTTCTTACTGCTCGAAAGCTTAAAGAAGATAAAATAAAAGGCCTCAAGCTTGGTGCAGACGACTATATCGTAAAACCTTTTGAAGCCGATGAGCTCGTTCTAAGACTTAATAATATTTTAAAGCGAACCGAAAAAGCGGCAAGTCAATTACCTCAAGAAGACGTCATAACTATTGGGAATTATAATTTCGACACTAACCGACAAGAATTATCTTGTAATGATTACATAAAACAACTCACACAAAAAGAAGCCGAGTTAATTCTCTATCTTTTCAATCACAAAAATCAACTCCTAAAACGCGAAGACATCTTAAAAGCTGTATGGGAAAATGATGATTTTTTCTCCGGAAGAAGTATGGATGTATTCATTAGTAGACTTCGCAAATATTTTAAATTAGACCCTTCAATTTCAATAGAAAGTATTAGAAATGTAGGTTTAGAATTCAAGGTAGGTTAATAAAATTATCACGCTTGGTTAATGCTAGGTTAACGCCTAGCATTCTCTTTTTTAACCCAAATCTGTCCGCTACATTTGTATCAAACAATCATTAAAATCGAACAGTTATGAATTTTTCAAAATCAAAAAACAGACAAGACAGCATCAAGATTATTGATGTGAAAAAAGGACTAAGCTTAGCAATTGTATTTGCTTTTCTTTCAGTGTATGGATTAAATGCGCAATCGGCTCCAGAGCCTCCAACACCTCCAAAAACGACAACAACAAATGGGACATCGTATTCTATTTCAATAGATAATGATGATGATGAAACCTCAAACAGCTCAGTATCAATTTCTATTTCTGATGATACTTACAAGTTTAGATCTAGTTTTCATAAATCAAAAAACGCTGGCGTAAAAACGATGCTCTTAAAGACCTTAGGGAAAACTAATTTAAAAATTAACGGTAACACCTATCTATGGTCTGATAGTAAAAGTGGAGATGAAGTTTTTGAGTGTAAGCTCACTAAAGGTCATTTACGCATGCATTTAGATACTGATGTCGCCTCAAAAGGGTTTTTAAATAAAATCCAAGAATTAGGAAATGATTTAAAGTATTACATATCTGGTACAGATCGTAAAAAAGAAGATGCAAAAAAAACCGAACATGCTCAACGTGATTTAGAACGTGCTCAAAGAGATTTGGAACGCGCTCAACGCGATTTGGAACGTGCTAAACGCAATACAAAACGTAATTAACCCAACCAATCAAAAGAATATTCTATAATATTCTATAAATTAGCCATTAAATAACTTTATTTAATGGCTTTACTTATATTTTACGGAATCATTTCCATCTTTTTCTCCTTCTTATGTTCTATTTTAGAAGCTGTGCTTTTAAGTGTTACACCAACATTTATTAATTTAAGAAAGCAAGAAGGCAAAAGCTATGCGACATCTTTAGAAGCATTAAAAAAAGATGTAGATAGACCATTGATTGCTATACTTACATTGAATACAATTGCACATACTGTTGGTGCTATTTTAGTAGGAAAAGAAGCAGAAGGCTTATATGGAAACGGAGACGGTTACGGTGTATTTATCGTGTCGGCAGTAATGACGATTTTAATTTTAGTCGCTTCGGAAATCATCCCAAAAACCATTGGTGCAACTTACTGGAAAAGCTTAGCTAACTTCACAACAAAAGCCTTAAAGGTTTTGATCTTCCCTTTAAAATGGACTGGATTATTATGGCTCATGCAATTGACTACGAAATTAATTGGAGGCAAAGGTCATGGCAGTGTATTAAGTCGTGAAGGCTTTTTAGTTATGGCAGATATGGCACAAGAAGAAGGTGTATTTCAAGAAAATGAAAGTAAAATCATTAAAAACTTATTAAACTTTAAAGAGATTTTCGCCAAAGATATTATGACACCAAGAACAGTCATGAAATCTGAAGATGAGAGCACAACTGTTGAAGACTTTTTTAATAAAAATATGAATTTGAGATTTTCAAGAATTCCTATTTATGTTGATGATCCTGATAATATTAAAGGGCTCGTTTTAAAGGATGAAATCTTTAAAGAAATGGCATTAGATAACGGTTCTAAAAAATTATCAGAACTCAAAAGACACATCATTGTTGTAGAACGTAATTTACCTATTCCAAGCCTATTTGAACAACTAGTACAAAGCAGAAACCACATGGCTTTGGTTGTTGATGAGTATGGATCTGTAAGTGGCATAGTAACTATGGAAGATGTCATTGAAACCTTACTAGGTTTGGAGATTATGGATGAAAGCGATAATGTATCTGACTTGCAACATATGGCCAGAAAAAGCTGGGAAGCAAGAGCAAAAAAGTTAGGAATTCTAGATGAAAACTCTTCTGAAGATAACGAATAAACAATGGAAATTTGCATCATTAAATCCCCTTTAGGTTATACCAAAATTGTTGGTGATGATGATGGTATTTCACAAGTGACTGTATTAAATTCAGAAGAAAAAGAAACAGACATTATTCCAACAGAATTAGAAGATTGTGTTATCCAACTTAGAGAATATTTTGAAGGAAATCGCACAACTTTTGATTTAAAACTAAATCCGCAAGGCACAGATTTTCAAAATGTAATTTGGAAACTTCTTCAAGAAATTCCTCACGGGAGAACCATATCCTACTTACAATTATCAAAACGTTTAGGTGATGTAAAAGCCATTAGAGCTGTAGCCAATGCCAACGGTAAAAACCCAATATGGATTATTGTACCATGTCATCGCGTAATTGGTAGTGATGGGAGCTTAACCGGTTATGCAGGTGGATTACATAGAAAAAAATGGCTCATTGAACACGAGAGTCCTTACAAACAACAATCTCTTTTTTAATGTACAAAGTTGCAACCAAATTCTTATCCCGCTTTTTTAAACCTTCAACTATTTACAGATATGGCTTTAATTGGTCACCTATGTATAGAAGAAGTACTGCAAAAATTATAGACGTTAGTGACGATTTGCATAAAGTAACCATCTCAATGAAACCTAACTGGAAAAACAGAAATTTTGTTGGTACTATTTTTGGCGGCAGTATGCTATCTGCTACCGATCCTATTTACATGATTCAGTTAATGCAAATTTTAGGTGAAGATTATGTGGTATGGGACAAATCTGTAGAAGCATACTACAAAAAACCAGCTAAGAGTAGAATTTATGGTGAATTTATCTTTTCTGCAATAGAAATTAAATATTTAAAAGATAGCATCGTCAAGTCTAATGAAATGGACATTATTAAAACAATGTCTCTTGTTGATGGCAAACAGAATATTATTGCTACTTTTAATAAAACACTATATGTCGCAAACAAACAATTTTATAAAGACAAACTAAAAAAACGTCGCGCTAACTCTTAATAGATAACGAATGAAGTTCCTTAAAAAATTCCTCAAATTCTTACTCGTATTTTTCGCTCTACTCATTGCTGTACTCTATATTACAGATACAGATTATCTTATAAAAGCAGTAAGAACAATTTACTTGAAAGGTCACACTACTGCTTTTCTCGAGGATTACAAAAAGTTTGATAATCAAGCTATAGAAGCTGGTACTCCTCAGCCTTGGAATAATCACAAAGATTATAATACAATAACGATTACACCAGAGCTAGAAAAATCAAATCAAGATTGGGGAACTGTAGCTTATGTGATTATTAAAAATGATAGCATTTGGTTTGAAAAATACTATGATGGGTTTGATGAAGATTCAAAATCAAATTCTTTTTCTATGGCAAAAAGTTATGTGTCTGGATTATTAGGAAAAGCTATTATGGAAGGTCATATTAAGAGTTTAGACCAACCAGTTTGTGATTTTCTTCCTGCATTTTGTGAAGGTGAGGCTACAAAAATGACAGTTGGTGATTTATCATCTATGGCATCTGGCACCAATTGGGATGAAGCCTATTATTCACCATTATCAATTACAACACGTGCTTATTTTGATGATGATTTAGCAAAAGTAATGAATGGTTTAAAAGTCGTGGATGAACCTGGACAAACTTATAAATATGCGAGTGGTGACACTCAAATGCTAGCAATGGTCATTGAACAAGCGACAGGTAAAAAATTATATGACTATTTTGAAAACAGTTTTTGGAAACCATTAGGCGCTGAGAATTCAACTTTATGGCAAGTAGATAGTGAAGATCATGATTTAGTAAAAGCCTACTGTTGTATTGCTAGTAACGCTAAAGATTTTGCGCGTTTTGGAAAGTTGTACAAAGACTTCGGAAAGTGGAATGGACAACAGGTTCTTGATTCTTCATTTGTAGCTAAGTCTATCAAACCTCGTTTTCCTGCAAGTCCTGAATATGGTTACGGTTGGTGGCTAAAACAACAAAACGGTAAAGACTTTTTTATGATGCGAGGCCATCTAGGGCAATATGTTATTGTTCAGCCAGAAGACAACGTTATTATTGTAAGATTAGGATATCAAAAATCACCAGATAATAATACACATATCTTTAGTGATGATATTTCAACTTACATTGCTGAAGGCTATAAAATGTTAGGTCAATCTCTTAACTAAAAAATTTCATTTAACTAAAATCCGTTTAATCATAAAAACAGAAAAGGCATGATCACAAAATTAAATATAGAAAATATTCTATTCTTAGACATTGAAACTGTTCCAGAGGCCGAACATTTTTCTGAATTAGACGACACGAAACAAGCTCTTTGGGATCAAAAATCTAAATATCAAAGACGTGATGAATATACTGCTGCAGAGTTTTATGATCGCGCAGGCATTTGGGCTGAGTTTGGAAAGATTGTCTGTATTTCAATTGGCTATTTTAAAACGGAAGGTGATGTAAGAACTTTTAGAGTCACTTCTTTTTATGGTGATGAAGTCAAGATCTTGGAAGATTTCAAAAACATTTTAATCACACATTTTAGCTCCAACAAACATCTACTTTGTGCACACAATGGTAAAGAATTTGATTTTCCATACATTGCTCGTCGTATGATTATTCACAACATCGAATTACCTTATAAGTTAAACCTCTTCGGTAAAAAACCATGGGAAGTCCCTCACCTAGACACTTTAGAGCTCTGGAAATTTGGAGACTACAAAACCTATACGTCTTTAAAATTACTGACCAACGTTTTAGGAATCCCATCTCCAAAAGACGATATTGATGGTAGCGAAGTCTATCGCGTATATTATAAAGAAAAAGAAATAGATCGCATTATTATCTATTGTGAAAAAGATACGATTGCTGTGGCTCAGGTTTTCTTGAGATTACGTGGTGATAAATTATTGAATGATAATGAGATTGTGCATGTTTAGTAACATTAATGTATACTAATTACTTAACAATAACCTTTACAGTTTTCTCTTGTAATCCATTCTTCAAACTCACAATATAAACGCCTTTTGAAACAGAAGAGACATCTACTCTATTTAAAATTTGTGAACTATCTAAAGTCATCGTTTTAACTACGCGTCCTTGAATGTCATACATAGTTAATGCTGTATCTTCTAATAATTGTCCTTTTACAAAAATCACTTTAGGTTGCGAGGTAGTATAGATTTCTAAATCATTTTCTTCATTTAAATTTGTACTCAACGTCTCTTCATTAAAACGTAAGAAGAAGCGACCAATCGTGTTCAAATCTTGTGCTGGTGTGATTGTATAATCACTGTTATTTAATAGTGTAAACGTGTTATTTTGCGTGTCTTCTAAATACACTTCAATATTAGAAGGTAAGGTTGTTTCTGTAATACTAATAGTTACTTGCTGCCCTTGTTCTACATGAACACCTAAAGGAATTACTGCGTTTGTAAGCGCATCAAAACCTAGTGACTGGATTGCCATATCAACATCTATATTTTCTTCTAATAAATGAGAATATAATGCAAAACTAGATGGTGCTTGATTTCCAAAAACACTTGCATCGTAATTAAAATCTAATCCATTAGTTGCATTATCTGTAAAATAGAAATCTGTTTTATAATTACCTTCCATAGCATTACTAAGTTCTAATTGCAAATGTTCTATGTTAGAATTTGTTCCTTGTCTTCCTTCAATAAAATCATCATCACTACCTGCAATTCGCATAGTTGGCGTGAAAGTAATTTGTCCGTTATTGGTTGCTGAGGCTACCAAAAACCCTTGTCCTGGTGTAATAATAGTATTAGGATTGGACAATAAATAGGCTTGATTCCAGATGGTCCAACTGTTACCATTATAACCATAGATTCCACCACTTTGCAAATCAAACTGCGCATTATTAGCAGCTAAGAAATCTGATAGCTTTATGTAAGATGGGTAAGGATTCCCTACCAAGTTCCATTCTGGGTTATTTGGTCCATCGTTAACTATTGGAACACTCACGCTTCTTGTATTTACTAATCCAGTAAATGTAAACGTACTAGCATCTGTTGAAGCTGATCGATATCCTGTTCCAGCAAACATTGGCGCTGTTTCTACATCTGAATACAATAGATATGTATCTGTGACTTTATCAAACGGCCCAAATAAGAATAAGGTGTTGCTTGTATTACTTATAATATTGGGGTTATTAGTTCTAAAATCAACAAATGGCTCTCCAAAAACTGGAGGTGCAATTAAATCGTTACCTCCAGAGCTTGCCGTTGTATTGACATATCTTTTGTACTGCACATTTCCGATGACAAAATTAGTGACAATCAAACTTGCATATTCGTTAGAATCGGACTCCAAAACTACATTATCCTTACTTATTAAATTTCCATTTAGTGTAAGTGATTGTGCTTTCTCAATAATCATATTAGCACCTGTATTTACGCTTATATTATTAAGTTGAACATCTCCTGTAAGGCTATATGTTCCATCTAAAACTAGTGCATTGTCTGTTCCTGTAGTTGGCGATGGCGCATAAGGTGTCCAAGTATTATTGCTGTAAATTAAATCTCCAGATCCTATGATTTTAACTGTATAATCTTCTACTTCACCATATTGAAATGCATCACAAGGACCAGGTGTTTGGTTATATCTTAATGTAACTCGCATTCTCATATCAGTTTCTGATGCACTTTGAGGAATTATAAAACTACCACTCACTGGAGTATTTTGACTAGGAGCTGCAGTAAATACCTCTTCTCCAGCATCTACAAAATCACCATCATTATTATAGTCAATCCAAACACCATATCCTTCATTGTAAAGTGTTCCTGTCCATGTTGGTGTTATAGAAACTGTATATTGTGTTCCTTTTCTTAAAGTGGTAGACAAACCTGTAAAATCCGAATAAAATGTTGGTCCAGTTACATTATCAATTGTATTTAACTGCACTCTACTAATATACTCATCGTTTGTGTTTGTACTTTCTGAAATGCAATACGTTAAATCATTAGGTAGTGTTAAAATTGCGACTTCATTACTATCTTCAGATTCATTACCTGCTGTGTCTTTAGCTATAACTTTAAAACTATAAACCGTATCTCCTAATAGTCCTATGATTTGAAATGTTATCGTTGAGACGTTAATAACAAAAACATTATTTTGATAAATGTCATAAGATACACTACCATAATTATCACTTGAAGCTTCCCATGTTAAATCTACTGAAGACGCGGTAACGTTAGTTGCTAATAGATTTAAAGGTGTTGTTGGATCTTCTGTATCTGCTGCTATCGTAGTTGCTGTAACAGTATTGCTTTGAGGTGAACTATTTCCTGCTGCATCTTTAGCAATAACATAAAAATCATAACTCGTTAACGGGTTTAATCCTGTGACTTGTAATGACGTTGAAGGTGCTGTTGCAATTAGATTTGTATCTTGATATATGTCGTATTCGGTGACTCCAATATTGTCTATTGCTGCATCCCAATTTAAATCAATCGAGTTACCAGTAATATTGCTCGCTACTAAATTTGTTGGCGCTGTTGGTGCTTCACTATCTGGAACTGATGCTGAAAAACTTCCAGTAAATACACCTCGTCCATAAGTAGAAGCAATCACTTGATTGTTTATGTCATCTCCACTTACATCCCAATAATCAAGAGACGTTACACTTACATCACTCATACCATTATAAGCTTGAGACCATGATGGACTAGTCGTATTAAAATCTATAGTTTGCCAAACACCTAATTGTGTAGCAATAATAGCTTCATTAGGTAATAATGGATTTAGTAAAAAGTCTCTAACTGGTATATTTGGAAGGTTTCCTTCTTTACTTACCCAATTTACTCCTGCATTAGAAGAATACCAAACACTTGTTACTCCATAATTGTGCATCGTTACAATAATATCATTTGCTGTTTCTCCAAATCTTACCGATGATACAGATCCCACAAAAGGAGTTGTTATTGCAGTCCAAGTCGCAGAAGAATTTGTAACGTTAGTTAATCTCAGTAAGCTTCCATCTGCAGTTCCAAGATACCAAGTGTTTGTTGTAAAAGGGGAGGCTCTAAAAGCCGTTGGTTTTGATGTTAAGGCACCATTTGAAAGTGTTCCACTTGAGGCATTATTTACATTAATACTTCTTACTGAAAAACTTCCTCCTGCTGAATTATTTGCTAACAATCGATTAGCATCATCATCATAACTCATTTGATTTACAAAATCTCCAGTAGTTTGACTATTTGCTAAAGATGTGGCTCCACCATTTATTCGGCTTACACCATCCCATGGTAAATCAAATCTATAAATAACATTAAAGACATAAGTGGCAATCATATAATCACCATCTTTATCTACAAATGTGTAAAACCCGTCACCATCACTTAACTCTTCAGAAGAATTTACTCCAGGAGATGTATTTCCGTCTCTAAAAGCTTGCGTACCATTATCCTGTGCTCCTGCTGAAAATATACCGTTAGTATCACCATTTCCATCAGGACCTATACCCGCTTTTACAAATTGAGTAACGTTGTAACCATTATTTCTTACATTAATATTTCCGCCTGCGTTATTAGAGTAATAAACGCCTCCATCATTTCCATATAACATTGCAGAAGACGAATTATTTCCAAAGGCAATTGAATGTTGATCGGCATGAACAGGTTGAAAACCGAAGCCTCCATACCAGTGTGATAATTGAGTATAAGATGCACCTCCATTGGTCGTTTTAAATAAATCGATACCACCAACATAAAATATATCATCGTTTACTGGATCTGCTTCAATTACTAAATCATAGAAAGCTTGACCTCTACAAAAATCATTTGCAGTGATATCAGTATCTGCATCGTTAGGTAAACTCAAAGAAGAAATACTTGCAAAAGCATTTGTTGTTTCATAGATATGAACGGGTGATGTTAAACCCTCAGTTAATGCATAAATTTTATTAGCATTGGTTGCAGAGGTTTCTAACTCTACTCTGTCTGAGTCGGTTAATGGAGAAGCTGCTGCTTCTGTCCAAGTACTTCCATTTGTAGAACTAAATACACGTCCTCCACCTTCACCAAGAGCTGAACCTATTGTTCCAACCCAAATTCTATTATCTGCACCTACTTCAAAATCATTAGGAATGTAATAATACGTTTCTCCTGAAAAAATGTGTTGCATATTGGCAGATTGAATTCTATTCCAATTAGAACCACCATCTATAGAACGATAAATCCCTGAAGATTGTAACCCTAGCCAGTTTGTAGGGCTTGAAGAATCACCATAAACATTTGCTCCAACTGCAACATATAATTCTGTAGATACGCCATTATCCCATGCTAAAACATCGTTAACATAATATAATCCAGACAAAAATAAATTAGTTGCACTAAAATTAATATCTCCATTATCTGCAGGCGGAATGTTAATTGCATTCCAAGTTGTTCCACCATCTGTAGTAACATACACACCATTTCCAACAACATCTCCTGCAGTGTATTGTTCTCCTGTACCTACGTACCAAATATTAGAATTTCTAGGATCAACAGTTATGGATGTTACAGACAAGTTACCTGGTACATTCTCTACTCTTACCCAAGTTGATGCTGCACTAGTAATGTTTGTATTTATCCAAAGCCCACCACTTACACCTCCTGCATATACTGTATTATTTGATGCATCATTTGGATCAAACATTATAACACGTGTTCTACCTCCTATATTATTAGGACCTCTCTCAACCCAAGCATTATTTACACCTCCTGGATTTCTTGATCCAGCTCGTTGTTGAATAATTTGTTCTCTTAAAATCGTTAATTCGCCATCATCCAACTTACCTGTGGCAGGATTGATTGACAATTCCCACATTTGCTCAAAATAACGATTTGGAGGCAACCCATTAAGCTTTCGCTTTTTCTTATTCCAAGTCAATGTCTCTGTGAAAGGGCTATTTTCTAAGTAATTTTTATGCTGTTGTCTTTGCTGATCTATTGTAAGTTGATCAACTGTTAATTCATCATTACTATTATTTATTATGAATAATAGTGATGTAATAATTATTAAGACAATTACTGGTAAGACTAGTTTTTTAATCATTGCTATAAGGGGATTTGATTTAAAACAACTTGTATTATTAGTCATTCTAAATTTTATAGAAACAATTAAATTAAGACCTTTTTGTAAAACTTAAAGACTATACCATTATGTATTTGATTATCGGTAAAAATGAGTAAGATTACACCTACAAATAGCTGTTGATTAGTCTCCTATGATAACTTTTTGAGTTTTTTCTTGATTATTATTTTTAACAGTTACAATGTACACACCACTTGAGATTGACGCTACATCTATTATATTTACAGTTTGAGAATCATCTAAAATTACTGTTTTTACCAATCGTCCTTGAATGTCATACATAGTCAATGCTGTGTCTTCAAAGAGTTGCCCTTTTACATAAATTGCTTTGGGTTGTGTAGTCGTAAAAATCTCAATACTATTAGATTCATTAACATTTGTACTCAACGCACTTTCTGCAAAACTTAAAAAGAAACGCCCTGTTCCTATAAGATCTGTGTTGGCAGTAAAGACATAATCTGATGTGTTTAATAATGTAAATGTATTGGTTAAATTATCTTCTAAATAGACCTCAACATTTTCAGGAAGTGTTGTTTCTAAAATACTGATAGTAGCTTGTTGTCCTTCGGAAAGGTGAATACCCAAAGGTATCGTCACATCAGATAAATTGGTAGACCCTATAGATTGCACACCATAATTTCTGCCTTGATTCTCTTCAACTAAATGTGAATATATCGCAAGAGAAGGAGCTGTTCCAAATAATCCAGAATCATAATTAGGATCTAAACCTAACGACGCATTTTCTGTAAAATAGAAATCGGTATGATAAAAATTTGATGCGTTATCTAACTTTAGTTTTAAATGCGAAATTTGGACATCATTCGATTGTCTTCCGACGATAAAATCATCATCATTACCTATAGATCGCATTGCTGGTGTAAAATCAATCTGTGTTTGACTAGCTCCTGAAGCAATTAAAAAGCCTTGACCTGGTGTTATTTTAGCATTAGGATTTGCAAGTGAATACGCTTGATTCAAAATCATCCAACCATTTGCTGTATTACCATCATAACCATAAATTCCAGAACGTTCGCTATCAAACTTGGAGTTGTTTGCGCTTAAAAAGTCTGACAGTTTAATATACGAAGGATACGGATTTCCTATTAAATTCCATTCGGCATTTGTAGGCCCAGAAATAACAACAGGAGTATTAATTTCTCCCATTTTCACTCGACCAGTAAATGTAAATGTGCTTGCATCTGTAGACGCTGCTCTATAACCTACTCCAGAATTAAGTGGTGCGATTTCAGTATCTGTATAAAGCAAATACGTATCTGTAGCTTTATCAAAAGGTCCAAATAAGAATAACGTATTAGCGGTATTGCTTAAAATATTAGGGTTACCCATTCTAAAATCCATGAATGATTCTCCATAAACAGGTGGTGCGATCAAATCATTACCTCCTACACTTGCTGTATTATTTACATGTCGTTTATATTGCGCTATTCCTTCTATTAAATTATTAACTATTAAACTCGCATATTCATTAGAATCTGACTCTAAAACAACATTATCACTGGTTCTTAATTCTCCATTTACTGTTAATGATTTTGATTTTTCAATAACGATACCTGCTCCATCACAAACGGTCATGTTATTTATTTGAATATCATCTGTCACAGTATATGTACCATCTATAACAAAGGCGTTATCTGTATTTGTAGTAGGAGAAGGTGCATTAGGCGTCCAAGCACTACTTCTATAAATCAAATCACCAGAACCTACAAGAATTATAGTGTAATCTTCAACCTCTCCATATTGAAAAGTTTCACAAGGATCTGGTATATCATTCCATTTCATAGCGACTCGCATTCTAGTTTTTGTTTCTGAAATATTAGTAGGAATAGTAAAACTTCCACTAACTGGTGTCGTTTGAGTAGGTGCTTGTATAAAGACTTGCTCTCCTGCATCTTCAAAATCTCCATTATTATTATAATCAATCCATACTGAATAGGCTTCGTTGAAAACCGTACCCGTCCAAGTTGGAGTAACAGAAATTGTATATTGAGTCCCTTTTCTAAGGACCGTTGAAATACCTGTGAAATCTGAATAAAATTGATCTGTAGAAGTATTATCAATTGTATTTAATTCTACGCGACTAATATATTCATCGCTTACATCAGTACTAGCAGAATCACAATAATTAGAAGTGTCGTCTAAGGTTGTAAACGTAATAGCTGTAGAATAGTTTGATGTTGCTGTAACTGAACATTTACTTCTAACCTCTACTTCATATTGTGTCAACCCTGTCAACCCTGTTAAAGCTTGTGTATTACTTGTTATGTCAAGAATATCAATCCAAACTGGACTTCCAAGTTGACGGTATCTTATATCATAATCTAAAGGAGGTGTCGCATCCCAATTTATAGTAGCTCCTGTTGTTGTAATGGAAACTGCAGTCAATCCTGTTGGAGCCATAGGCACAGAACCTTGGTTTTCCCATGCACATGTTGTATTATTAAATTGGAAGTCATCCCAGCAATTCGTTGCTGTAGGTTCAGTTGGTTGTGTCCCTTGATTTATCCATATACAGTAGGTAGGCGACATATCATCGTTGTCAAACTGATAATCATCCCAACAATTCGTTGCTGTAGGTTCAACAGGTTGTGTTCCTTGATTTTCCCATGTACAAGTTGTATCATTAAATTGGAAATCATCCCAACAATTCGTAGCAGTTGGCTCTGTAGGTTGCGTCCCACTAAGTTCCCAAACACAAGTTGTGTTATTATATGTAGCTGTTTCCCAACATTCTGTCGTAGCTGGTACATCCTGAAGTGTAATAGTTACTACTGCAGTGCACGTATCAACATTTCCGCTAGAATCTGTAACCGTTAATGTTACATTATTAACGCCTTCGTTTGCACAAGTAAATGTCGTTTGAGATGCCACTATAGAAGCTACACTACAATTATCTGAGGATCCATTATTTATTTGAGACGCAGTAATCGTCGCATTTCCAGTACCATCTAATTGTACAGCTATATTTTGACATATGGCGTTTGGGTTTTCTGTATCAAGAACTACATCTATTATAAATGATGTGGTCGTTGTATTTCCATTTCCATCATTAACAGAATAGCTAATGGTTGTCATCCCTATAGGAAAAACATCACCACTATTGAGGTTTGTTCCATCTGTTCTCGTTGGTGATAATCCCGTTGCACAATTATCTGTAACTGTAGGATCTGTCCATGTAGGTTGATTGTTTCCGCAGGTCACTGTAAAACTTGTAGGCACATTAACAAAATCTGGATCAATTTGATCTAAAACTGTTATTGTAGCAACACAAGTATCTGTTTGACTGTCTGCATCTGTGACCGTTAATGTCACATCAACAGGTGTTCCTATATTAGAACAATTGAATGTATCTATATCTATAGCGTAGTTAGTAATGGCAACATCATCTGTTGAACCACCATCTACATCTGTAGCAACTATGGTTGCGTTACCTGAAGCATCTAGTTGTACATTGATGTTTTGACATGCTGCAACTGGAGCTGCTGAACCTCCAGCATCTGATGTTATTCCAAAATTATCTAATGAAATGTCACCTTGCCATCCTGTTGTTCCATCTGAACTCGTTGTTGCACTAAATCTTAATTTTATGGATTGCCCATCATATAAGGATAAATCTACATTTTGAGTTTTCCACGCATCTGTATGACCCGTTTGTTGAGCTCCTGTTAAGGTGTAATCTGTTAAAGTTGTATATGTTGCACCATTATCTATACTAACATCAACAGTTAATACTCCAATAAAACCACCAAACATATGATAATCAAATGTTAAGACTGCATTCTCTCTTCCTGTAAAATCTAAACATGGACTAATTAGTCTTGCTACTTTACTAGGGAAATTTGGATTAGATGCTTCAATAAAAAGAAAGTAATTCCCATCTGAGGCTAATGATGGACCAGTACTTCCAGAAGGTGTAGAATTCCCATCGCCTTCTTCTTGCTTATTAGTCCAATCAAAGTCATCATCAGTATCGTTTGTCCATAAACCAAAAGTGTTTTCAAAACTTTCGGAATAAGGAAAAGTGCTTATAGAACTTCCTGAACATGGTACTGGAGTTAATGTAGTAATGCTAACAGAATTGCTTTGCGCAGAACTATTATTGGCAGCATCTCTAGCTATAACGTAAAAACTATAATTAGTAGAATCTGATAAGCCTGTAACTTGATGTGACGTCCCAACAACATTTATTAAAAAAACACCATCTTGATATATATCATAACCTGTAACTCCAAAATTATCTGTTGAAGCTGTCCAACTTAAATCGACCGTTGTATATCCAATATTATTTGCTGCTAAATTAGTTGGAGCTGAAGGGGCAACTGTATCAGGACCTGTAATTAAAATGTTAAATGTGTCATTATAATAGCCACAAGAACCAACAGTATAGGTTACAACATAGTTCCCAGGTAAAGATGCTGATAAATCAATAACGCCAGTACTAGCGTTTAAGACTAAACCTGCTGTACTTGAGAATGTGCCTCCAGCGAGACCTGTAATTGTAGGTGATGGATCGGAATCAATAACATCATAAGAATTTGAAGAATATGTAAATGCTGCAAAATCATTATAATGGATATCGATATAATCTAAAACCACTGCGGCATACTCTTTAGCAAAAGGCACTAAAGTTTGAGGGTTACTATCATAGACGTTTCCATTATATGTTCCTAAATCTCGAACACGCCTATTGACTTCAGTCATGATGCCATCTACGTTTCCGCCTCCATCATTAGAACCAGCACCAGTACCACTTCCATTTCCAGAACCGTGTCTTCTGTTGTTATAAAAATCTCCGTTGAAATAATCATTAGAAAACGGTCTAGTATCATCACAAGTATTACTACCATAATTAGAATTACTTGGAATAGCTCTATAACCAGAAGTAACACCACATTGTGGGTTTACATTGGCATTATAAAATACAGCTGGTTGTTCTTGAAATAATTGACCCAAACTATTATCTCCTCTAATTAACTCTTCATGTGTATGACTATTCAAATTATTAGAAACCAAATTTTTAATAGTTGATCTATCAATATTAGTTGTACTGTTTAAATTTCCTGTATTTAATTCACCTGCAGTAATATTATAACCTATCTCAATTCTTGGAACCGTATGACTTTGGCCATGTAAATCTATATACAACCCTTTTCCCCAATTTGTTTCTACTGATGTACTTGCTTGATCAATAAAGTTGTGCCATCCATTCCAATGATCTAAGGCATCAGAATCTCCACATGTTGCTTCTGTTTGTTCTCGATTTGGATCTAATTTTGATCTGTGTAAATTATTTATAATAACATGTGCATAACATCCTGTAAGTGCAAATATTTCTGCTTGAATTTCTCTAATTAAAATATCTGTATTATCATCTCGTTCATTAGTACCACCACAATTTCTATCAGGCAAAGTATTGTCATTATCTGGATAGAAAGTTCCACCAACAGTACTCCCAGATTGCTTCACGCCTCCATGAGGTGCTGAGATAATAATTGGTAAATTCCCTGGAATGTATTCGATATATTCTCTTGTATCTCCTGTGAACTGTTCATAGAAAATAGAAACACCTGGAGTTTGAGCATTCATTTGACTCGCAAAGAACATTGCTAAAATTAAATACAGATAATTTAGTTTCATAAATTAGGTATGAGATATACTATTAAAGCCTGCGTAATATATTGAATTTTATGATATAAAAGGAAATTCCCTATTTCTACCAGTGCATTTGCATTAATTCATATCTATTAATTATATTTTTAGACTCTTATCACATGTAATAGTCACAATTACAGATCAATAAAGAATCATAAACAAAAAATAAGTCCAAATATAAAATTTGGACTTATTCTCTAATCAATTCTATTTTTTATAGCATATTTATGCTATTACTTAATTACAACTTTTTCAGTTTTTTCTTGAAGTCTATTTTTTAAAGACACCATATAAACACCTGTATTAAATGATGACACATCAATACGATGACTTGTCTCACTAGCACTTAAAACCATAGATTTAATTAATCTTCCTTGAAGATCAAAGATTGATAGTTGCGTATCTTCAAATAGTTGACCTTTCACAAATAAAGCTTCGGGCTGCGTCGTCGTGTATATACTTAAATCATTTAAGTTACTTGAACTTGTACTCAACGTTTCTTCAGCAAAACTTAAAAAGAAACGTCCTGTTCCTGTAAGATCTGTATTTGCTGTAAACACATAATCTGAAGTGTTTAATAACGTAAATGTATTAGTTAAATTATCTTCTAAATAGACCTCAACATTTTCAGGAAGTGTCGTTTCGGAAATACTAATGGTTGCTTGTTGTCCTTCGGAAATATTAACACCTAAAGGTATCGTCACATCAGATAAATTAGTCGAACCTATAGATTGTACACCATAGTTTGTACCAACATTCTCTTCTACTAAATGAGAGTACATGGCAAATGTTGGTGCATCACCAAACAATCCAGAATCATAATTTGGATCTTCTCCTAGAGATGCATTTTCCGTGAAATAGAAATCAGTATGATACGAATTTGATGTATTATCTAACTTTAATTTTAAATGCGAGATTGGGCTAGCTTGCCTTCCTACGATAAAATCATCAGCATTACCTGTACGTCTCATTGACGCAGTAAATTCAACCTGACCGTTATTTGTAGCTGATGCTATTAAGAATCCTTGACCTGGTGTAATTAACGCATTAGGATTTGCATCTGAATACGCTTGATTCCAAATCGTCCATCCATCTGAGGCAAAACCATCATAACCATAGATTCCAGAAGTCAACGTCGCAAATTGAGGATTATTAGCTGCTAAGAATTCTGACAAACTAAGATATGCTGGATAAGGATTACCAACTAAGTTCCATTCTGGATTTGTTGGTCCATCATTAACCACTGCCACACTAATATCGCCTATTTTAACATCACCTGTAAAGGTAAACGTACTTGCATCTGAAGATGCAGCTCTATAACCTATACCTGCTTGCAATGGTGCAGTCTCTGTATTCGTGTATAACAAATAAGTATCTATTGCCTTATCAAATGGTCCAAACAGGAATAATGTATTTGCTGTGTTACTTAAAATATTTGGATTCGCTGCTCTAAAGTCAATAAACGATTCTCCATATACTGGTGGTGCAATTAAATCACTACCTCCAACACTTGCTACCGCATTGACATGTCTTTTATATTGAGCAGTTCCTACTACAAAGTTTTCAACAAACAGACTTGAATACTCATCAGAATCTGATTCCAATACAACATTATCTGCTGTCTTTAAAATTCCGTTAACCCTCATTGCTTTTGCTTTCTCAACTACGATTCCTGCTCCAACACAAACACTCATGTTATTGATTTCAATATCATCTGTAACAGTATACGTTCCATCTAAAACAAATGCATTATCTGTAGTTGTTATAGGTGATGGTGCATAAGGAGTCCAAGCACTACTCGTATAGATTAAATCACCAGAACCCACTATAATAACCGTATAATCTTCAACCTCTCCATATTGAAAAGTTTCACATGGATCTGGTATATCATTCCATTTCATAGATACTCTCATTCTTGTTTTTGTATCTAAAGCACTTGCTGGTATAGTAAAACTACCACTTGCTGGTGAAGTAGTACTAGGAGCTACAGTAACAACTTGCTCATCGGCATCTTCAAAATCTCCATCTTTATTATAATCAATCCACACAGAGTAGGCTTCTGGATAATTAGTACCTGTCCATGTTGGTGTTATTGTAATTGTATGAGCTATTCCTTTTCTCAATACTGTTGAAATAGCTGTGAAATCAGAATAGTTTTGAGAATCAGATGTGTTATCTATATCTGCTAACTGAACACGACTAATATATTCTTCAGAAGAATCAGTACTTGCAGAATTACAATAATCACTATTCGCTTCTATCGTTACAAAAGTTAAAGTTGTTGAATAACTTGAAACTCCAGTAGCTGAACATTTACTTCGAACCTCAACCTCATATTGTGTAAATGGTGTAAGACCAGTTAATGACTGAGAATTTACAGCAATATCTAGAATATCAATCCAAGTTGGACTTCCAACTTCACGATATCTTAAATCATATTCAAATGGTGCTAAATCGTTCCAAGTAATTGTTGCTGCAGTATCTGATATAGATATTGCATTTAGACTAGTTGGTACTATTGGAGCTGTTCCTTGATTCTCCCATGCACATGTTGTATCATTAAATTGATAATCATCCCAACAATCTACCGCTGTTGGTTCTAATGGCTGTGTTCCAGACACTTCCCATAAACACGTTCCTGTATTAAACGATGTCGTTTCCCAACATTCTAATCCTGTTGGTTCTACTGGTTGTGTTCCTTGATTTTCCCAAGTACACGTTGTATTATTAAATTGATAATCATCCCAACAATCTACTGCTGTTGGTTCTAACGGTTGTGTTCCAGATACCTCCCATAAACACGTTCCTGTATTAAATGATGTCGTTTCCCAACATTCTAAACCTGTTGGTTCTAACGGTTGTGTTCCAGACACTTCCCACAAACATGTTCCAGTATTAAACGATGTTGTTTCCCAACACTCTAATCCTGTTGGTTCTACTGGTTGTGTTCCTAGGTTTTCCCAAGCACATGTTGTATTATTAAATTGATAATCATCCCAACAATCTACTGCTGTTGGTTCTAATGGTTGTGTTCCTGATACTTCCCATAAACATGTTCCTGTATTAAACGATGTTGTTTCCCAACATTCTGTTATGGGTTCTACTGGTTCTGTTCCTTGGTTTTCCCAAGCACACGTTGTATTATTAAATTGATAATCATCCCAACAATCTACCGCTGTTGGTTCTAATGGCTGTGTTCCAGACACTTCCCATAAACATGTTCCTGTATTAAATGATGTCGTTTCCCAACATTCTAATCCTGTTGGCTCAACTGGCTCTGTACCTTGGTTTTCCCATGCACATGTTGTATCATTAAACTGGTAATTATCCCAACAGTTTACTGCTGTCGGCTCTAATGGTTGTGTTCCGGATACTTCCCATAAACACGTTCCCGTATTAAATGATGTCGTTTCCCAACATTCTGTTGTTGGTTCTACTGGTTCTGTTCCTTGGTTTTCCCAAGCACATGTTGTATCATTAAATTGATAATCATCCCAACAATCTACTGCTGTTGGTTCTAATGGTTGCGTTCCAGATACTTCCCATAAACACGTTCCTGTATTAAACGATGTCGTTTCCCAACATTCTGTTGTTGGCTCTACTGGTTCTGTTCCTTGATTTTCCCAAGCACATGTTGTATCATTAAACTGATAATCATCCCAACAATCTACTGCAGTTGGTTCTAATGGCTGAGTTCCGGATACTTCCCA
>CAJQOA010000097.1 GCA_905479815.1 uncultured Psychroserpens sp. | reverse complement strand
AACTAACATAAAGACAGCTATGACAATCAAACTTTACATTTTATCTCTCCTATTACTTAGTTTATCATACACATCATTTTCTCAAGAGCTATCTTTTGAAGAGTACAACCCAAAATCAACATTAGTTGTTCCTGGAAAAATAATTAAAAGGGCAAAATATCCTTTCATTGATGTGCATGGACACCAGTATCAAATGCCTACTCAAGATTTAAGACCTGTAATTGCTGCTATGGATACGCTCAATATGGGAATTATGGTTAACCTTAGTGGTAGAACTGGAACTGATCTTATAAAATCGGTGGCTAACATTGATAAGAATTTTCCTAACCGTTTCGTGGTTTTCTGTAATATAGATTTTAATGGCGCAGGAGCAGAGGGTTGGGTAGAAAAGAAAGTAGCGCAATTAAAAGAAGATGTTAAAAATGGTGCACGCGGACTCAAAGTATACAAAAGTCTTGGATTACGTAATAAAGATGTTGATGGAAAGCGTTTGTCTATAGACGATTCAAGATTATATCCAATATGGAAAACCTGTGGAGAACTTGGGATTCCTGTGCTAATTCATGCAGCAGATCCTAAATCATTTTGGGATGAGTTTGATAGTGATAACGAACGTTGGTTAGAATTAAAAACACATCCGCGTCGTAAACGAGACGCTAATAATCCTGCACCTTGGGAGCAAATTATACAAGAACAACACAACATGTTTAAAGCGCATCCAAACACGACGTTTATCAATGCACATATGGGCTGGTTTGCAAACGACTTAGGTAAATTAGGAACATTATTAGACCAAATGCCAAACATGAATGTAGGTATAGGTGCTATCATTGCCGAGTTGGGAAGACAGCCACGCTTTGCAAAAGCTTTTTTTATTAAGTATCAAGATCGTATTCTCTTCGGAAAAGATAGTTGGAAACCAAATGAGTTTCCTACCTACTTTAGAGTCTTAGAAAGTGCAGACGAGTATTTTCCTTACCATAAAAAATATCATGCCTATTGGCCAATGTATGGTTTAGACTTGCCAGATGAAGTACTTAAAAAAGTGTACTACAAAAATGCCTTACGAATAGTGCCAGGTTTAGATAAGAGTAAATTTCCTGAATAATTACAAAGGAATATTCCCATGCTTTCGCTTAGGTCTATCTACTTCTTTATCTTCTAACATAGCAAATGCTTTTATCAACTTGCGTCTTGTGTTCTTCGGAAGAATAACTTCATCAATAAATCCGCGTTCTGCAGCACTATATGGATTGGCAAAAAGTTCAGCATACTCGGCTTCTTTTTCTTTCCATTTGGCCTCTTTATCTTCAGAAGCATTAATGTCTTTCTTGAAGATAATTTCCGCAGCACCTTTTGCTCCCATAACTGCAATTTCTGCACTAGGCCAAGCAAAATTCATATCGCTACCAATATGTTTTGAATTCATGACATCATAAGCACCACCATAGGCTTTACGAGTAATTACTGTGATTCTAGGTACCGTTGCCTCACTAAAAGCATATAGTAATTTTGCACCATGAACAATGATGCCGTTCCATTCTTGATCGGTTCCTGGTAAGAATCCTGGAACATCCTCTAAAGTCAATAACGGAATATTAAAGCAATCACAAAAACGAACAAAACGAGCCGCTTTTTTTGAACTGTTGACATCGAGTACACCAGCAAGAAACATAGGTTGATTAGCAATAACACCAACACTTCTTCCGCCTAAACGAGCAAAGCCTACAATAATGTTTTCTGCATGATCTTTATGGATTTCATAAAACGAATCCTGATCAATAATACCAGTAATTACCTCATGCATATCATAAGGTTTATTAGCGTTATCAGGAACTATCGTTGATAAACTGTCTCTCACTTCATCTCCAAGTTGAAAAGGAAGTAGAGCAGGAGTTTCTGTGTTATTTTGAGGTAAGTAGCTTAAAAGTGTTTTAAGATCTTCTAAACACTCCACATCATTAGCAGAGGTTTTATGAGCTACACCAGATTTTGTAGAGTGTGTGCTTGCGCCACCAAGTTCTTCACTTGTTACTTCTTCGTTAGTTACTGTTTTAACTACATTTGGTCCAGTAACAAACATGTAACTGGTGTCTTCTACCATTAATGTGAAATCAGTCATTGCTGGAGAATAGACTGCACCACCAGCACAAGGACCCATAATTGCAGATAGCTGAGGGATCACTCCAGAAGCTTGCACATTGCGATAAAAAATATCTGCATAACCACCCAGAGAACGCACACCTTCTTGAATACGAGCACCTCCAGAATCGTTAAGTCCAATTAATGGAGCACCAACTTTAACGGCTAAATCCATGATTTTGCAAATCTTCTCTGCATGGGTTTCAGATAATGAGCCTCCAAAAACAGTGAAGTCTTGTGCGAAAATATATATTAATCGACCATCAATAGTACCATAACCTGTAACCACACCATCACCATAGAATTTCTGCTTTTCCATGCCGAAATCTGTAGTTCTATGTGTCACTAAAGCACCTATTTCTTCAAAAGACTGGTCGTCTAAAAGATACATAACACGTTCTCTTGCTGTCAACTTTTTCTTTTGATGTTGCTTATCAATTCTCGCTTGTCCACCACCTAAATAGGCTTGGTTTAGTTTGTCGTTGAGGTTTTTTATTTTATCGTCCATAGAAATGGTGTGCTGTTTTATTATTGTTTATTACGTTGTAGAGAGTAAAGATTAATTAGGTAATCTTAATTGCTTCTGTTCTTCAACATAATGTTTCACTGCAATCAAAGCAGCAATTCTGGCTTCGGTTTTTTGTTGTTCTAACAACTGTTCTGGCGAATAATATTTCTTTACAAAATGCGTATCAAAATTTCCACTTCGGAAAGCGTCATGTTCACATACAAACGTTCCAAATGGTAAAGTCGTTTGAATCCCTTCTATATGATAGTTGCTAATGGCATTTTTCATTAACGAAATAGCCTCGTCACGTGTGTTTCCGTAGGTAATCAACTTAGAAATCATTGGATCATAATAAATAGGAATTTCCATACCTTCTTCAAATCCGTTATCTACACGAATACCTTCACCTTCTGGCATTCTATACGTTTCTAAAGTGCCAACACTTGGTAAGAAATCATTAAGAGGGTCTTCTGCATAGACACGCAATTCTAGAGCATGACCATGAATTTTTAAGTCTTCTTGCTTAATTGGAAGTACTTCACCACAAGCCACTTGAATTTGAAGTTCTACCAAATCTGTATTTGTAATAATCTCAGACACTGGATGTTCAACTTGTAAACGCGTATTCATTTCTAAGAAATAGAAGTTTAAGTTTTCATCTAGTAAAAATTCAACCGTACCAGCGCCAACATAATCACAGGCTTTGGCAACTCTAACAGCGGCTTCGCCCATTTGTTGACGTAATTCTGGAGTAAGAACGCTTGATGGTGCCTCTTCAACCACTTTTTGATGACGACGTTGAATGCTACATTCGCGCTCAAATAAATGAATCACATTGCCATGAGTATCTGCCATGACTTGAATTTCAATATGTCTAGGCGATGCGACATACTTTTCTATAAATACAGAGCCGTCACCAAAAGAATTAATAGCTTCACTGATGGCGCGATCCATTTGAGATTCAAATTCGGCTTCGTTTTCTACGATACGCATTCCTTTTCCGCCACCTCCTGCAGAGGCTTTAATCAAAATAGGAAAACCGATCTTTGCCGCTATTTTTTTAGCTTCAGGGATATCTGTAATGGCTTCATCAGTTCCAGGAACCATTGGTATATCATAAGACTTCACGGTTTCTTTGGCAGCTAATTTGCTTCCCATAACACGAATAGCGTGAGATTTCGGGCCAATAAAAACAATATTATTTTTTTCACAAGCTTCTGCAAAATCTGCATTTTCACTAAGAAAACCATAACCTGGATGTATAGCGTCTACATTTAAGCTCTTAGCAACTTCAATGATCTTATCTCCTAAAAGGTAAGATTGGTTAGAAGGTGCTTCTCCAATAAGAACAGCTTCATCAGCATACTTTACATGAGGTGATTGTCTATCTATTGTAGAGTATACTGCAACGGTTTTGATTCCCATTTTCTTTGCAGTTTTCATCACACGAATGGCAATTTCTCCTCTGTTTGCTACTAGTATTTTTTTTATATTCATCTACGTTTAAACTTGGATTCGTATCAATTGTTTTTTATCATGCTTTTCATGAGAATTGAGAAAAGTATTTAGATTTTAATATTTGGAAAATAAGAACGCATTATGCGTCAAATTCAATTAGTAATTTATTTTTATCTACAGCTTCACCTTTTTCGACAGAAATAGATTTAATAACGCCATCTCTTGGAGATGTTAACACGTTTTCCATTTTCATAGCTTCTAGGATAAGAATGGTGTCATTTTCTTTAACTTCTTGTCCGATTTCAACATTAATCTCTAGAATTAATCCAGGCATAGGTGCTTTGATCTCGTTGATTACTTTTGAACTCCCTAACTCAAACCCCATTTTTTTTATAAGCGAATCTAATTCATTGAAAATGTTAACATTGTATATGTTATTGTTGACTTTTACTTGAATTGATTTGTTATTGAAATTTGACGCAGATATTTCAGCTTTAAAAGACGTGTTGTCGTGTAAAATATGAAAGGTGTTATCTGTAGTTTTTATGCTATTGAGTTGGGAACTTTCTGTTTCTGAAATATCAAAATCTAAAGAAGAATTGACATTGACTTTAAAGGATTGACTCATTAAAATGTGTTTTTAATTTGATGTAAATATAACCAATTATAACGTTTTCGTAAATTAGAATTAACATCAAAATAACAAAAAATAAAGAGCTCTATAAATCGTTTTCAGGATTAAAATGGGAATCTTTTTGATGCTTTTTTATGGCTTTGTGCGATAGTATAATTCCTAGAATTAAAGATAAAAAAGCACCAACCCAAATCCCTGGAATAAATTCTATAAAAAGAAAGAAATCATAGAATCCATGAAAAGTTACTGCAAGGAGTAAACCTAATAAATTAAGTTTTATTCTGTTTTTTGAGAACTTGGCTTTGCCCATGAAATATCCCATCAATATTCCAAAAGTTGCATGAGCAGGAACAGCTGTGAGCGCTCTTAAAATTCCGGTGATATAGCCGCTTTCTAAGACGTACATGATGTTTTCTGTAGCGGCAAATCCCATAGAAACCATAACTGCGTACATAATACCATCATATGGCTCATCAAATGCTTTTTTTGGTTGCGCATAGTATCTAACGATAATATACTTGCTAAATTCTTCGGTTAGTCCAACAACTAAAAATGCTTTTATAAATTGTTGTGGCACACTAAATTTATCTTCTAGAGGCATTAGCATATCAAATATTATGTAAATTATGGTCGTAACAATGATACTTACAATAGCGCCTAGGAGAAAACTATAAAGTAGTAAGCGTTTAGGCTCTTTATCATATTTATCTTTAAAATAAACATAGAGTATAATTATGCAAATAGGAGCAATAGCAAGCAATATTAAGTTGACCATACAGTAAAAATAATGATAATTAATTTGTGATTTTGGTAGCAATAGATTTTACAACAAATTCATAATAATTTCTATTACTATGCACAAAGTGATTGTTAGTTTTTGAATTTTTTAATAGCTCATAAAATTGATTAATACTCACATATTTTACAGCTTCAACTTCCTCTTTTTGAAGCGTCATATTTGAAATTGGATTGCTTATTAGAGCAATGAATGTATTGTGAAACTCATTATCTGTAATTCCGTTAGGATAGGATTGAAAACACTCAAACACACCGATTTTAATTAATTTTTCTTCGGAAATATCTAGGCCTATTTCCTCTTTAACTTCTCTAATAGCTGCTTGTTTTGGTGTTTCTCCTGCGTTAATATGTCCAGCGACTGAAACATCCCAAAGCAACGGGTAAATAGCTTTTGAAGCTGCACGTTGTTGGAGTAGAATCTTGCCATCCGAAGTGAAAAACCAAATATGAGCCGTATTATGCAAATGTCCTTTTGCGTGAATTTCTGATTTTGACACTGAAATGCCTATAGGCTTACCATTACTATCGACGATGTCTATGTGTTCTTCCAATAGTTGTTTTTTAAAGTACAGATTTGATACAGTTGATTAAATTTTCAAAATGGGCTTCTGTGTTAAATAAGTGACACGAAATACGAATATATTGCCCTCTAAAAGAGACGAATATTTGTTGTTCTTGTAGAGCGATTTTTAATTTTTTAATATCTAACTGTTCTGGAAGTTTTATGCCAAATAAATGATGAGTTCTATACTCAGAGTCCTCAATATGACAACCTAAATCAATAAGTTGTTGTGTGGCTTTATATGAAATAGAACGACAGTAGTCTTGTATGCCAGCAGGAGTCCAGCCAATAACTTGCTTGAGTGCTTCAATTTGCATTTTCACATAAATGAAATTTCCACTTTCTCCAACGGTGTAACGGTTTGCTAATGGTTTGTATTCTGGTTGGTAATTGGTTAAACTAGCAAAATTCTCACTATCCAAGCGGTTAGACCAATTTTCTTCTAAAGGTTTTCCGTTATCAAAATGTTCTCCAAAATAAGCATAAGCGCAACCATAAGGCCCAAACAACCATTTATATCCAGCGCATATTAATGCATCTGGTTGGATGTCTTTAACAGAAAAAGGTAAAGCTCCAATACTTTGGCTACCATCGATGATTAATAAAGCATTATGCTGTTTAGCTTTCTTACTAATCGCTTTTAAATCAAATAAGTTTCCGTTAGACCAATGTATGTGTCCCATCGCAACAACGGCAGTTTTATCTGTTATGGCTTTTAAAATACTAGTATCCCATCGTTCATCTTTTATTGAACTAATGGTTTTAATTGTTGCATTGTATCTGTCTGCTAAATTTTTCCATGAATAGTAATTACTAGGGAATTGCTCATCAATGACTAAAATTTCGTCACCTTCATTTAACATAATATTGTTTGTGACAGTAGCCATTCCGTAGGAAACAGATGGAATACTTGCAATTCTATTATGATCTTCAACATCAATTAATTCTGCAAACAGTTTTTTGAGTTCTACAACAGGTTCAAAATAATCAGAACCAAATATAGTGTACGGTCTAGATTTTTGCTTTAAACCTTTTAACCCTGCTTCATAAATAGATTTAAAAGCTGGTGATTGTGATGCAATATTTAGATAGGTAATATCTTCTGGGATATCAAATAACTGTTTTTGGTTTTGTAAAAGCATAGACGTTTGTATAATTGATTTGTATAAATCTACTAAAGTTAATTTAGAATTAATAATAGAAGATGCGTAATAAAAAAGCCTCTTAGTAGAGGCTTTTAATTTTTTTATGTGAACTACAGCTTAGCTGATTATTCAAAATAAGAAAACGTTTCTCCATCCTTAATTTTAAGTAAGGTTTCATATATCATCTTAATCACATTTTCAACATCATCACGATGCACCATTTCTACAGTAGTGTGCATATAACGTAAAGGTAAAGAGATTAATGCAGAAGCAACACCACCATTGCTATATGCAAAAGCATCTGTATCTGTTCCTGTGGCTCTTGATAAAGCAGAGCGTTGGAAAGGTATTTTTTTCTTTGTCGCAGTATCTGTAATCAAGTCACGTAATTTTTGCTGTACAGCAGGAGCATAAGCCACAACAGGACCTTTGCCCATTTCTAAATGTCCTTCTTTCTTTTTATCAATCATTGGCGTTGTCGTGTCATGAGTTACATCTGTGACAATCGCAACGTTAGGCTTAATGGTATGTGTAATCATTTCTGCTCCACGAAGACCAATTTCTTCTTGTACAGAATTTGTAACGTATAAACCAAATGGTAATGTTTTTTTGTTTTCTTTTAAAAGACGAGCCACTTCAGCAATCATAAAACCACCCATTCTATTATCTAAAGCACGACATACAAATTTATCTTTGTTGAGGATATGGAAAGTGTCAGGGTAGGTTATAACGCAACCAACATGAACGCCTAGTTTTTCAACTTGTTCTTTTGTCTCGCAACCACAATCAATAAAAATATTGTCTGGTTTAGGAGCTTCTTCTTTAGCTCTGCTTCTAGTATGAATTGCTGGCCATCCAAAAACACCTTTTACGATACCGTTTTTAGTATGAATATTTACAATTTTACTAGGTGCTATTTGATGATCACTTCCACCATTTCTAATGACATAGATTAATCCGTTATCTGAAATATAATTAACATACCAAGAAATCTCATCTGCATGACCTTCTATAACAACTTTGTACTTTGCTTTTGGGTTGATAACACCAACGGCAGTTCCGTAGGTATCTGTAATAAACTCATCCACATAAGGTTTTAAATAATCCATCCAAATTTTTTGCCCTTCCCACTCATAACCAGTAGGAGCTGCATTATTCAAATATTTTTCTAGGAAATCAAGTGATTTTTTATTCAGTATACTTTTTGAAGCCATAAGTGTTTTGTGTTTCTATTTTCAGTAAAAATAACGAGTATTATTCTCTTTTTAATGTCTTCGGAACAATTTTTTGTAACAAATTCTGCTATTTTTACACTAATACCGCAATATCCTAAACCATCTAAAATATTTATAATGAAACTAGTCATTGAAAATCTTACAAAAACATACAAGAATGGCGTTAAAGCCATTGATAATCTTAATCTAGAAATCGGAACAGGAATGTTTGGTCTTCTTGGTCCAAATGGCGCAGGTAAGTCCTCACTTATGAGAACGATTGCAACATTGCAGAGTCCTGATTCTGGGTCAATAATGTTTGGAGATATAAATGTTTTAGAAGATAAAATGTCACTTAGAAAGGTGTTAGGATATTTGCCACAAGAGTTTGGTGTATACCCAAAAATGAGTGCAAATGATTTACTTCATTACTTTGCAAGTCTAAAAGGGATTACTAATAAAAAAGAACGAAATAGTTTAGTTGATAAAGCGCTTGAGGTTACTAATTTAAGTAGTGTTCGTAATAAACATGTGGCAGGATATTCTGGAGGGATGAAACAACGTTTTGGAATAGCCCAATTATTATTGAATAGCCCTAAACTTATTATTGTAGATGAACCAACTGCAGGATTAGATCCAGCAGAACGTCATCGTTTTTTGAATGTATTAAGAGAAATAGGAACAAACCATATCGTGATTTTTTCGACTCATATAGTAGATGATGTTAAAGAATTATGTACAGATATGGCGATATTAAATGGAGGAAGGATATTAGCCCAAGACACTCCAAAACAAATGACTGCAGCCTTGTCAGATAAGATATGGATGACAACTGTTGAGCGTGAAGATATTGAACAAATGCAAGACACTTACAATGTTATTTCCTCGAACTATAATGAAGACAATATGCTTAATGTACGTGTTTATGCAGATGAGTCACCTGGAGCTGCCTTTGAAAAAATGAAGCCATCACTAGAAGATGTATACTTTACAACCTTAAGTAATGACGAATTTGTCGCTCAACCAGAAATCGCCTAATTATGTTTTCAATAATTTATTTACACGAGATAAAAACGTGGTTTAAGAAACCTGCTTTTTACATATATGCTGGTATAATGTTTTTGTTATCATTAGGATTGTCTGCTCTTGCAGTTGGTGTTTTTGATAGTGATAATGCAACCGTTACCAGCGCTATAAAACTGAATAGTGCTGTCGGTATTTATGGGCTATTAGGCTTTTTCGCCATATTTACATATTTGCTTATACCTACCATTATTGGTGGTACGATACAACGTGATTTTAAGAACAATACGCATTACGTGCTCTACTCATATCCACTAACTAAAGTCAATTACTTATTGGCAAAATTTAGTGCTGGTATGACCATAACGTTACTCGTAATTATAGCAAGTGCTATAGGTATTACTTTGGGATTCTATTTACCAGGTGCAAATGCAGATTTGATAGGACCGTTTAAAATCATGAATTATTTGCAACCATTCTTAGTTTACATTATTCCTAATGTATTCTTTTATGGAGCTATAGTATTTGCAATAACTGCTTTTTTGCGAAATGTGAACATAGGATTTATGTTTGTTTTGGTAATGATTATTCTTCAATTTGCTGCACAATCAAGTCTGCCAACTATGGATGATACCTATTGGGTAGAATTGTTAGAGCCTACAGGAGATAGTGCTACTTATAATCAAATTAGGTACTGGACACCTGAGGAACAAAGCACACAACTTATTCCGGTAACAGGAACACTGTTGTACAACCGTTTAATTTGGTTAGGTATTGCTATTCTTGTATTTGTAAGTGTGCTATTCAAGTTTAGGTTTTCACAAAACCCTACTACAATTTCCCTTCTAAAAACAAAAGCAATACGTGTTACAAAAAAGAATTTTGGAACTATACAGAAAGTTGTTATGCCAAAAGGGACTCAAAACTTCTCTTTTTTAGGTCAACTTAAAACCTCTTGGATAATTGCAAAGTCTGATATCGCCTATATTGTAAAAGGATGGCCATTTATCATAATCGCATCTGTGGCTTTTGCCTTTTCACTACTTACCATGTTAATTACTGGTCAGCAATATGGAACCGATATATTACCTAAAACATGGGTGATGCTTCAATTTGCAGGAGGTATCTTTAGTACGTTTGCGTACTTATTAATATATCTCTACACAGGGTTGATTATGAACAGAGCAAAATCAGCTCACACGAATCAGTTGGTAGATACAACAGCGACTAGAAATTGGGTGTTATTATTTTCTAAATTTGTAGCCATAATGGTTATGGTAGCTACGCTATTATTGATCGTTATATTAAGTGGAATTATTATTCAAGCTTACAATGGTTATTTTGAATTTGAATTACCACTCTACCTATTTGATTTATATATTGTTAATATTTGGGATTTTATTCCTTGGATATTAATGTCCTTATTAATCCATACGCTTATTAAAAATCGATGGTTAGGTTTAATTACTTTATTGGTCTTAGCTCTAGGAATACCACCTTTATTAGGTGCTATAGGCGTAGAACAAAGTCAATTTATATTTAATAGAGGAGCTGGATCACCTAGTCCTAGTGATATGAACGGTTATGGAAGTGGTCTACCAGCCTACTTTACGTATCGCCTATACTGGATTCTATTTGGTATTGCATTATTTGTTTTAGCGATTATATTCTATCGTCGTGGTATGGGCTCAAATATAAAAGAACGCTTGGCTTTTGCAAAGAAGCGGTTTACAAAGCCATTAATAGGTGTAATCACACTTTGCTTGTTAGGATTTTTTGCTTTAGGAGGATATATCTGGAAAATCAATAATATAGATAATGAACGCATTACTGGTAAAGAAAGAGAAGAACTTGTAGTTAATTATGAAAAAGAACTGAGTCAATTTAATAAAGCGCCTCAGCCTCGATTGGTAGCTGTCAAGACATTTATGGATATATTTCCAAAGACACGAGATTTTAAAGCAGGTGCAACTTACACACTTATAAATCAAACAGATGTTGCTATAGATACGTTGCATGTCAACTATCCAGACAGACCTACGACTATTGAGTTAGATCGTACTACTAAAATTGTTTATGATCATGAAGATTATGATTATCGCATGTATCAATTTGATAAACCTTTGCAACCAGGAGATACACTTATTATGACGTTTACTACCAATAATAAGCCTAATACGTTTTTGGATAATAATTCTCCCGTAGTAGATAATGGAACCTTTATAAATAACTCTATTTTTCCATCTATTGGCTACAACGACCAAGGAGAATTACGTAATCCACAGGTGCGTAAGAAATATGATTTGCCAGCTAAAGATATATGGCCAGATCAAGACGCTCCTGGTGCTAGAGAAAATAATTATATAGGAGGAAATAGTGATTGGATAGATTTTGAAGCAACTGTAAGTACATCTAGCGATCAAATAGCTATTGCTCCAGGGTATCTTATTAAAGAATGGGAAGACGATGGGCGAAAATATTTTCAGTATAAGATGGATTCTAAGATCTTAAATTTCTATGCATTTTTAAGCGGCCGTTATGAAGTAAAACGTGATGAACATGATGGCGTTAAGCTAGAAATCTATTACCATCCAGCTCATCATTATAATGTAGATCGTATGATGAATGGTCTAAAAGAAGGATTAGATTATTATAACGATAACTATACACCTTATCAACACAGACAAGCTCGAATTATAGAGTTTCCTAGAACTGGTGGTGGATTTGCACAAGCATTTCCTAATACAATTCCGTTTAGTGAGGCTATAGGATTTATAGCAGATGTAGATGATGAAGATGAAGATGCTGTAGATTACCCGTTTAGTATAACAGCCCATGAATTAGCACATCAATGGTGGGCGCATCAGGTTATTGGTGCAAAGGCTAAAGGAGCCACATTGCTTTCTGAAAGTTTATCCGAATATAGTTCACTTAAAGTACTAGAAAAAACCAATGGGAAACAGCAAATGCGTAAATTCCTTAAAGATGCTATGGATGGTTATCTTTTAGGGAGAACTGTTGAGCAAATAAAAGAAAATCCATTAATGTATAATGAAAATCAACAATACATTCATTATCAAAAAGGGTCTCTAGTTTTATATGCAATGAGTGATTATTTGGGTGAAAAGAAATTTAACAATGTTATAAAAAGATTTGCTGAGAAGTATCAGTTTAAAGGCGCTCCTTATCCAGTGGCAACTGAGTTTGTAGATGATATTAAAGCAGTTACTCCTGATAGTTTACAATATGTTATTAAAGATATGTTTGAAACGATTACCTTATATGACAACCGTATTTTAGATGTAAGTTCTACGGAAATGGGTAATGGTAAATACAAAGTCGACATAGAATTCAATGTTAGAAAATATAGAAACAATGAAAAAGGAAAACGTTACTATTCTGAAGCAGGTCGCGATTCTATTTCTTATTTAGCTGAAGGAAAGAAAAAACCAATTATATCTGTCAAACTAGAAGATTATATTGATATTGGTATTTTCACCCAAGATGATATAGATGGAAAGAAAAAAGAACGTGTATTATATCTTAAAAAGCATAAAATAACACAAATCAATAATAAAATATCAATCATTGTAGACGATAAACCTATAGAGGTAGGTGTAGACCCTTTCAATAAATTGATAGATACACAGTCTAATGATAATAGGAAGAAGCTGTAATTATTAGAATTTAAAGATAAGACCTGTTAACTTTTATAGTTGATAGGTCTTTTTTTTGTCTTGTTTCCAAAGAAAAACAAGGTTAAACAACAATATTAATATGATTTTAAGGGTTTACAATATGTAAATAATTAATTTTACAGCGTAATTGGAATAGTTTTGGATTACATATAAATATGACCCGAGCATATTAAAAAGACTATGACTCAAAACTATGGTTATTAGCGAATAGCATGTGACCTTTGAAAAACAATGTAATAAAACACATGAAATATTTATTTTACATTTTATTCATTTTCCCAATAATGCTTACAGCTCAGATTGAACCTGTTGTGCAAGATTCAACTGCTGTTGAGTATATCTTGGTAGATGGTGACTCCATCCCAAAAACTGCAATTGATTTAAATGAAGTATTACTGTTACCTAAATTAAAATTTGCAAGTAAAGAAGATCGCATTACCTATTTAATTTTAAAGCGAAAAACCTTAAAAGTCTATCCATACGCAAAATTAGCTGCAGATCGATTAACTACTTTAAACGAACGTTTGCAAACATTAGAAAGTAAACGAGCTAAAAAGAAGTATGCCAAAAAAATTCAAAAATATATTGAGAATGAGTTTTCTGCAGAATTAAAGAAACTCACACGAACAGAAGGTCAAATTCTTGTGAAACTCATCCATCGCCAAACAGGTACCACTACCTTTGGGTTAATTAAAGAACTCAGAAGTGGTTGGAGAGCGTTTTGGTTTAATACAACAGCAAGTATGTTTGATATATCATTGAAAGAAGAATTCAATCCAATGGAAGTTAAAGAGGATTTTTTAATTGAAGATATTTTAGAACGTGCTTTTCAAAGTCGAAAATTAGAACGTCAAAAGCCAGCTATAGATTTTGATTTTTACGATCTAACAGATAAATGGTTGCCTAGCAAAACAACCGCAGAAACTAAAAATTAATGCGCATCCAAACCCCTTTTGAAGAACGTCTAAATGCATGGAGTCATGGCGTAGGAGCTGCATTAGGTATAGCAGGTTTAATTCTTTTGATTGTGTCATTGCAATCGCAGACACCTTTTGCACTTTTTAGTGTTGTCATCTATGGATTGTCAATTATTATTCTATTTCTAGCATCAACATTTTACCATGCTGTAAAAGGAGAAAAACGTAAGCACTACTTTAGAGTTGTAGATCATATTAGTATTTACTTACTCATTGCAGGAACATATTCACCAGTTTTGTTGATTACATTGCCAGACAGTTTAGGCTGGACCTTGTTTTATACCGTTTGGGGAATTGCAGCTTTTGGTGTGATTTTAAAACTGTTCTTTACAGGACGATTTGAAACCTTTTCAACGTTATTATATCTTGTTATGGGTTGGCTCGTCGTGTTTGATTTTTCTACACTTGCAGATCGTATGGCATCAAACGGACTCTATCTATTATTTGCTGGAGGAGCATTTTATACATTAGGCATTATCTTTTATGCTATTGAGAAAATACCGTATAACCATGTGATTTGGCACCTGTTTGTTTTAGGAGGCGCCATTTGTCACTTTTTTATGGTGTATGGGTTTGTGATTTAAACATGCTGATCTATCATTACGATATTGCCATCAGGATCAAGAACCACAAAGCTTGCTGGTCCAGATGTGGCTTCATCAGCTTCAGTTTCTAGTTTGATGTCTTTAGATTTTAAATGTTGTTGTATGGTTCTCACATCATCAAATGTGTCTAGATTATTTGCATTTTCATCCCAACCAGGATTAAAGGTTAGAATATTATTCTCAAACATGCCTTGAAATAGTCCTACAAGAGAATTACCATTTTTCATAATGAGATAGTTGTTTTCTAGTTGACCTGCAAATACAGTAAAACCTAAGGTTTCATAAAATGTTTTTGATGCATTGATGTCTTTAACTGCTAAACTGATTGAAAAGGCTCCTAGTGTCATGGTATATGCTTTATGGTTAGTGTCATAAAGTTATGAATATCTAAGTTAATAGAGAAAAGTATATGAGTATAGCCAGGGTGATACTAGTGAAAAGAACAATGATGAAGTTTTTTCTGTTTTCAGATTTCATCTTAGTCTTTATGTCAATCTTGAGACTCTCCAAATCATTTTGATCTAATGTAGGGAAATTGTATTCTGGTTTTTCATTAGAAGACTTATAATCTAGATTTTTCTTATTGAACTTTCTGTTGTTTTTCTCATTACGATCAGCTCTTCTCCTTAGTGTAGCTTTAAATTGACTTAGACTTCCCATAATTATAAGATATATAATAATAGGTCTAAAAGTGAATGAAAATGTTACTCAAAAAACAACTTAATCCTCTAATATATCACGATATTCCTCAAAGAACAATTCAAATTGATTCATGGTTTCATTGAAAAACACCATCACATCTCGCCACGTGTTTTTATTATGAATAGATACTTTTTGCTCTAGAGGTATGTAGATTCTAGAGATTTCTTTTCCGTTTTCTAAAAAATATTCTTCATCAAAAATAACTTCTGGTAGATACTCATCAATAAGAATAGATTTTAAAGATTGTAGTTTTTCCCAGTATTTGATACGGTTTTCTAAATCGTCTTCTAGATCTAAAGCTACTAATGATTTTTTGACATCAAAATGAAATTTGAATGAAAAGCCTTTGATTTTTGTATCGTAAAGAACCCATTTTCTAGGGAATGACTTCCCGAAACTTGTCCAAAATTCTTCTCTTAATAAGCGACTTTCTTCTTTTGAGAACATTGTTATATAATATATGCTATTCCAACACCTAAGATAATAGCGACCAATTTAGAGAGGTTGAATTTATGACCTTCGCTACTTTCAAATAAAATGGTCGTAGAAATATGGAAAAAGATTCCAATGACTATAGCATTGATCATGGTGAGGTAATCAGTTGATATTTCCGAAGCATTAGAAATATAAGTCCCTAAAGGCGTCATTAACGTAAATGCTATCAAGAAACTTGCAATTTGAAGCTTGCTAAAATTGGATTGCATTAAAAACGCAGAGATTAATGCTGCAATTGGGATTTTATGAATGAGAACACCGTAAACCATGTCGTTGTGCTCATGGATTGGGAAGCCTTCTAAAAAACTATGTAAACACAAACTGATGAATAATAACCATGGGAAGTTTGTTTCATCTTTATGGATATGAACATGTCCATGCTCTGCACCTTTGGAGAAAAACTCTAAGATAATTTGCAGTAGAATACCACACATGATATATAATCCAGTAGTTTTTGCTTCTAGATGATGATAGACTTCTGGTAATAAGTCAAAAAGTGTTAGTGCTAATAAAAATGCACCACTAAAGGATAGAAGTAGTTTGGTATATATAGTCTTTTGCTTTCTTGTTAAAAAGGCAATAACAACACCAATGATTATGGCAATAATTGGAAGTAAATATTTATTCATCAGTGCAATTTACTTAAAAATCATAATCAAACGTTCTGATGTTTTAGAATGGTATGGACGTAGTTTATAATCTCCAAAAACATCTAAGAGGTAGACTCCTGCTTTTTCGAATAATGCTTGGAAGTCTTCTAAAGTAAAGGCTTTAACGCGTTCTTGAAATTCATAAGACTCACCATCAGCTTCAAAACAAATG
>CAJQOA010000096.1 GCA_905479815.1 uncultured Psychroserpens sp. | reverse complement strand
AGATGCTTGTTCTAGTTTTGATTGGTTACCAAATAACCACGTCAATTTAGCTATGGTTGGTGTTGATAATTCTTTTGTTGCTTGAACAGCAAATAGTTTACTGTTTTGGTTTCCGAAGAAATGAATCATTATATCGTATTTTATATTGATTTTTTGAAAGCCCAAATTTACACTTTTTCAATATAACTTAGTTAGATAATGAGATTGAATATTTATAGTTATCCACTAAATAATTCACAATGAGATATTCTTATTCTAATCTTATTTCTCTACTTTTAATTTTCTTAAAAACCAACTATGTATACAAAACGAATATTTCCTGTGACGGGTGTTATAAAATGGACACGTCGTCATATTTTATTATTTTTAGTTTTATCAACAATTCCTGTTTTGTTATTTGATATTCTCGGACTCAAATGGCTACATGTGCCTTGGTTACCTCTTGGTGTTTTAGGTACAGCAGTGGCATTTATTGTCGGTTTTAAGAATAACGCTTCTTATGATAGACTCTGGGAAGCTCGTAAAATTTGGGGAGGTATTGTAAATGCATCGCGTTCTTGGACTATAATGGTTAAAGATTTTATTAATAATGACCATACTAAAGAACAATTATCAGATAAAGATTTATTTGCTATCCATAGAGAATTAGTACATCGTCATATAGCTTGGTTAACAGCGTTGCGATATCAAATGAGAGCAGATAAACCTTGGGAGCAGCACTTAAAATCGGGTAAATCTAATGCAGAATTTAGAGAAGCGTTTTATTTAGTTTGTGAAGATACTATTCCCATTGAACAAGCTATTAAAGGTTATCTTTCTGAAGATGAATATAAGGAAGTATTTGCTAAAGGGAATAGAGCTTCACAATTATTAGGTATACAGTCTAAGCGATTGAAAGAATTGATGCAACAAGGTGCAATTGAGGATTTTAGGCATATGGAATTAGCTAATATGCTTGTTGAGTTTTATGCATTACAAGGCAAGAGTGAGCGTATTAAAAACTTCCCATATCCAAGACAATATGCAACAATGAATTATATTTTTGTTTGGGTATTTATTATTCTATTACCTTTTGGTATTATGCAAGAGTTTGAATCTATTGGAGAGCATATCATAGCAGATTTAGTTAACCATGAGTCACACACATCAACTCTGCATAGAATACAAGAGTTTATTGCAAAACACTTTGTGTGGTTTTCAATTCCTTTTAGTACGTTGTTAGCATGGGTGTTTCATACTATGGAAAAGATTGGAGAAAACACAGAAAACCCTTTTGAAGGTGGGCCAAATGATGTTCCAATCACAAATATGAGTCGCGGTATTGAGATTGATATTAGACAATTAATTGATGATACTGATATTCCTGAACCTTATGAGTGGACTAATGATATTGTGATGTAAGAAGCTTATTTATTGGTTTTTAGAAGTGTTGCGACTGGTTGTTTTTAGTTACCCAATTACATACTAAAGTATAAATGTTGTAAATTCATACAAAAATTGTAAGAAAACTAACCAAAAATTACCACTTATGCACAAAATTATTATTGGTGTATTACTCCTTCTATTGTCTTTTGGAGTAAAAGCTCAAACACCCTCAAATCCAACATATCAAGTTACAGGAACATTTAAAGGGAAATCTATTCCGCTAAGAGACTTGCCAAAAGTTGAAGCTACTGAAGCACGAGAAACTTCAGAATTGAAAATTATTAGAAACAGGATGCGAGCTCCTCGTAAAGTTGTAGAAGATGCTTTGCCATTGCATGGCGATCCTTCTACTCAAATGTCTTTTGGTGCATTAAACACATTAGCTTTAGAGGAGAATTTTGATGGAGCAGATGCTGGAGAAGGGCAAGCAACTCCTCCAGATCCTTCTGGAGCTGTAGGACCTAATCATTATGTTCATGCAGTTAACTTAGTTATCAAAATTTTTGATAAAGAAGGTAACTTATTAACAGGCCCATCGCCATTATCTTCAATTTGGGGAAATGGAGTAAATAATGGAGATCCAATTATTTTGTACGATCAATTAGCAGATCGTTGGTTCTTGAGTCAATTTAATACAGCAACTAACGGACTTCTTATTGCCGTTTCTGAAACTTCAGACCCAACAGGAGCTTACTTTACATATGAGTTTCCTTTAGATTCTTTTCCAGATTATCCTCATTATTCAGTATGGGATAATGCTTATTTTATGACTGCAAATAAAAATTCTGGAGCTAATACATATGCTTTAGATCGTATTGCATTGTTAAATGGAGACCCTAATCCTCAATTAATAGGATTTAATTTACCAGGTATTGAAGCAAATCCAAATACAGTGTTTAGTCCAGAACCTGCAAATTTATTAGGTACTGCTATTGATGCTAATACTCCAGGATATGTTGTGTATTTACAAGATGACGGTTGGAGTCCTAATATTATAAATGATCATTTAAAAATTTGGGAGATAGAATTAGATTGGTTTAATGCATCAAATTCTACAATTTCTGATATCCCTTTAGAATTAGTGACTTTACCTTTTGAATCTACTTTTGCGCCTTTTGGTACTGGAGATGTTAATCAACCAGGAACAACTCAAAAGATTGATATGATTGGAGGTGTTATTTCTTATATGACAAATTTCAGAAAGTTTGATACCCATAATTCAATGATAATTACATTTAATGTGGATGTCAGTGGCACAGATAGATCAGGAATACGATGGTATGAATTGAGAAATACAACTGGCACACCTTGGACAATTTTTCAAGAAGGTACTTATGCTCCCAATGATGGATCTAGTAGATTTATGGGAAGTGCAGCTATTGATGCTAAAGGTAATATTGGATTGGCTTTTAATATTGCTAGTGCTTCCAGACCAGTTGGGATAAGGTATACTGGTCGATTTAAAGATGATCCAGCAGGTACAATGACCATAGCTGAGACATTGATTGTTACTGGTGGTGGAGTTCAAACAACTACTAATCGTTTTGGTGACTACTCGCACCTCACAATGGATCCAAATAATTTTACCTTTTGGCATACAGCAGAGTATTTTACACAAGACAATTTTTGGACAACTAGAATAGCATCTTTTAGATTATCTCCAGGATTTGATAATGATATTGGTGTTGTAAATATTGTAACTCCAGATGATGGAATTCTTTCTAATAGTGAAGTTGTAGAGGTAACAGTTAGAAATTATGGCCAATTACAACAAAGTAATTTTAATGTTGAATTGAGATTAGATGGTGCGTTAGTTGCAACCCAATTATTTTCTGGTACTATTGATGCAGAATCTGATGCGTCATTTGTATTTACTCAAACAGTAGATTTATCTAATGCTGGACAAACATATGAGTTGTCTGCTAAAACGACTTTAGCATCTGATGAATTCACTATTAATGATGAATATGTAAAGGATGTTAAGTATTTATTAACTAATGATATTGGAGTTGCTAGTACAGATTCACCTACAACAGGCGAAGGCTTAGGTAATGAAATAGTAAGTATTATTATTGAGAATTTTGGTGCCAATCCTCAATCTAATTTTGATGTGAGTTATTCTTTTGAAGGAGGTACTCCAGTTATTGAAACTATTACAAACACAATAAACTCTTTAGAATCGTTTACTTATAATTTTACTGAAACAGTAGATGCTTCACAATTGGGAGATTATACTATTGTTGCTGCTACTTTATTAAATAACGATCAAGAGGTCTCAAATAATGAAGTAACAAAACAATTTACTCATGAGCAATGTGATCCAGAGTCTAGTTGTGCAGATGGAGACGGTTTTATTAAGTTTGAAATGGGGACAATTAGCAATGAAGATACAA
>CAJQOA010000095.1 GCA_905479815.1 uncultured Psychroserpens sp. | reverse complement strand
TAGAAAATCCAGAATTAGAATTAGTTAGAGGTAATACTTATGAATTTAATGTTAATAGTCCTGGTCATCCATTTTTTATAAAATCTATTGAGAGTACAGGAACTGATAACGCTTTTAACGATGGTGTAACTAATAATGGGATTGCTAGCGGAACAATAGTATTTACTGTGCCAAATGATGCTCCAAATATTTTATTCTACAATTGCGAATTCCATGGTTCTATGACAGGAAGAATTAGAATAGTGAATCAAGGAGAAACGTCTTCTTTTGATGTCACTAATAATGGAGCAACATCATATGTGTTTGCAGGAAATGGATTTAGTAGTGATGAGAATGCTAATTTTACTTTTAAGAGAGGTAATACATATACATTTAATGTGTCTACACCAGGTCACCCTTTTATAATTAAATCTGTTCAAGGATCAGGTACAAGTAATGCTTTTGATAATGGTGTAACTAATAATGGAACATCAAATGGAACAATACAATTTACAGTTCCAGATGATGCTCCTGATACATTGTTTTATAATTGTGAATTTCATGGCTCCATGACTGGAGTAATAACGATAATTGATTAATTTTTTAGGGTTTTTAATTGGTTTTATTAAATCTCCAAGACATCAAATGTCTTGGGGATTTTTTTATTAATAGTTTTTAGTTTTTTTTTATTTCAGCTTATTGATTACTATAACGCTATAGTAATCGATTGCTAATATTTCCGAAGAAAACAAAAAAAATCCCAGATTAAGTTACTCATAAAACACTTACATTTGTAATTAGTTTTGTCACCAGCTATAATTACAAATTGATTAATTCACACCAAGTATATGAGCAAGCAAAGTAAACGTAGAGAAGCTTTAGTATATCACGCAAAACCAACTCCAGGGAAAATACAAGTAGTTCCAACAAAAAAATATGCAACACAAAGAGATTTGTCTTTAGCATATTCACCAGGAGTTGCAGAGCCTTGTTTAGAAATTGAAAAAGATAAAAAGAATGTATATAAATATACTGCTAAAGGTAATTTAGTAGCTGTTATTTCTAACGGAACTGCAGTTTTAGGACTAGGCAATATTGGTCCTGAAGCTTCAAAACCAGTAATGGAAGGTAAAGGATTACTTTTTAAAATATTTGCAGATATTGACGTGTTTGATATTGAGGTTGATACCGAAAATATTGAAGAATTTATTCAAACAGTTAAGATGATAGCGCCAACTTTTGGAGGTATCAACTTAGAAGATATTAAAGCACCTGAAGCTTTTGAAATAGAACGTCGTTTAAAAGAGGAGTTAGATATTCCTGTAATGCATGATGATCAACACGGTACGGCGATCATATCTGCTGCTGCTTTATTGAATGCTTTAGAAATTGCTGAAAAGAAAATTGAAGATGTACAAATAGTAATTAGTGGTGCAGGTGCTGCTGCAATTTCATGTTCAAGATTATACCAAGCTTGTGGTGCCAAAAGAGAAAACATGGTGATGTGTGATAGCAAAGGCGTTATTAGAGATGATCGTGATAATTTAACAAAAGAAAAAACAGAGTTTGCCACACATAGAAAAATTGACACACTTGATGAAGCCATGCAAGATGCAGACGTCTTTATAGGTTTGTCAATGGCAGATATTGTAGAGCCTTCAATGTTAAAGAAGATGGCTAGCAATCCAATTGTATTTGCTATGGCTAATCCAGATCCAGAAATAAAATACGAATTAGCGATAGATGCTCGTGATGATATTATAATGGCGACAGGACGAAGTGATCATCCTAATCAAGTAAATAATGTACTTGGGTTTCCTTTTATTTTTAGAGGAGCTTTAGATGTAAGAGCAACAAAAATTAACGAAGCTATGAAAATGGCTGCGGTTTTCGCACTTGCTAAATTAGCAAAAGAGCCAGTGCCAGAGCAAGTCAATATAGCTTATGGAGAAACACGTTTAACGTTTGGTAGAGATTACATAATCCCTAAACCTTTTGATCCTAGATTGATTGCAGAAGTACCACCTGCTGTGGCTAAAGCGGCAATGGAAAGTGGTGTAGCGACAGAACCTATTGAAGATTGGGAAAAATATAAAGATGAACTTTTAGAGCGTTTAGGGTCTGATAATAAGATTGTTAGATTACTTATTAATAGAGCCAAAATGAACCCAAAGCGCGTGGTTTATGCAGAAGCAGATCAGTTAGATGTTCTAAAAGCAGCGCAAATTGTTCATGATGAAGGTATTGCAATACCTATATTATTAGGTCGACGTCAAACGATTCTAAAATTAATGAAAGAGATTGAGTTTGATGCAGATATTGAAATTATTGATCCAAAATCTGATGAAGAAGAAGAGCGAAAAAACCAATATGCAAAAGCATATTGGAATCAACGAAACCGAAAAGGTGTAACGCTGTATTCGGCAGAAAGAAAAATGCGTGAACGTAATTACTATGCAGCAATGATGGTAAACGTAGGTGATGCAGATGCTTTGATTTCTGGGTACTCTAGAAGTTACCCATTGGTACTTAAACCAATGTTAGAACTTATTGGATTAGCTACAGGGTCTACAAGAGCAGCAACGACAAATGTGATGATGACAAAACGTGGGCCAATGTTTTTGAGTGATACCTCCATTAATATCAATCCATCGGCAGAAGATTTAACAAGAATTACGCAGATGACGGCTGGTGTAGTGAAAATGTTTGGTATGGAGCCTGTTATGGCAATGATATCTTACTCTAATTTTGGATCTTCAAAAAACCAAACAGCCAAAAAAGTTCGTGAGGCTGTAGAATATTTACATAAAAGACACCCTAATTTAGTTGTAGATGGTGAGTTGCAAACAGATTTTGCTCTCAATAGAGAATTATTAGAAGAAACATTCCCTTTCTCAAAACTAGCTGGAAAGAAAGTAAATACGCTTATTTTTCCTAATTTAGAATCGGCTAATATTACCTATAAGTTGCTAAAGGAACTCAATAAAGCAGATTCGATTGGACCTATTATGATGGGTATGAAAAAACCAGTTCACATCATGCAATTACATGCAAGTGTAGATGAAATTGTAAATATGACTGCAATTGCTGTTATTGATGCACAACAAAAAGGTAAGACCAGTAGTAATTAAGCAGAGTGCATTACCAAACTAATCGCCTTTGTAATGCAAATAATTTTATTACATTTGAGTTTTCAATCCTAATCGTGAAATAGTAAAAACTATTTCACGATTAGGATTAAACTCAAGTTATTAATGATTACACATATACAAGGTAAATTAGTAGAGAAGAACCCAACAGATGTTGTGATAGATTGTAATGGTGTTGGCTATCTTTTAAATATATCTTTACATACATTTTCTCAGATTCCAGATCAAGAAGCTATTAAATTATATGCACATTTAATTGTTAGAGAAGATTCTCATACGTTATATGGTTTTGCTTCAGTTGCAGAAAGGGAGATTTTTAAACTTTTGTTATCTGTTAGTGGTATTGGTCCCAATACAGGACGAATGATGTTGTCATCATTATCCCCTCAACAAGTTAAAGAAGGCATTGCACATGGAGATGTTGCATTAATACAGTCTATTAAAGGGATTGGAGCTAAAACAGCAGCACGTGTGATATTGGACTTGAAAGATAAAGTGCTCAAAGTATACGATATTGACGAAGTTTCTGTTAATAAAAACAATACCAATAAAGATGAAGCGTTATCAGCTTTAGAAGTTTTAGGATTTGCTAAAAAACAAGCAGAACGTGTTGTAGACAAAATTGTGATGAATCAAGCAGATGCAACAGTAGAAAACATTATTAAAGAAGCGTTAAAAAATTTATAGAAATTTGAGTACAACTAACTTTACTTTTTCAAAATCATATAGACTACTATTACTTATCATTGCTTCTGTATTGTTTAGTGGTTTTAGTTACGGGCAAACTAATCCTGTAGATCAAGATTCTACAAAAACAGGATTTTCTTTAGGAAGACTTAGTATCCCAAATCCGCAAAGTATAATTTCAAAATATACTTACGACCCAATTACAGATCGATATATTTATACAGAAACCGTAGGTAGCTTTAATATAAACTACCCACTAATTTTAACACCAAAGGAATTTCAAAGGCTCGTATTACTTGAGCAACAACAAAAGTATTATAAGCAAAAAATTGATGCAGCAGCTGGACAAAAAGAAGGCGCAGAGGAAGAGCAAAAAAATCTATTGCCAGAATTTTATGTCAACTCAGGGTTTTTTGAAACTATTTTTGGAGGAAATACAATTGAAGTAATACCTCAAGGTTCTGCAGAAGTAGATTTAGGAATTTTATTTACAAAGCAAGACAATCCAACATTCTCTCCTAGAAATCGAAGCAATTTTACGTTTGATTTTGATCAACGTATCAGTTTAAGTTTATTAGGTAAAGTAGGAACACGTTTACAAGTAACTGTTAATTATGATACAGAATCAACATTTGATTTTCAACAATTAACAAAATTAGAATACACACCAACAGAAGACGATATTGTTAGGAAAATTGAAGTAGGTAACGTAAGTATGCCTTTAAATAGTACCCTAATTACTGGAGCACAGAGTTTGTTTGGTGTTAAAACCGAATTGCAATTTGGTAAAACTAGAGTCACTGCAATCTTCTCTGAACAAAAATCACAATCACAATCTGTAGTTGCTCAAGGTGGTGGTACTGTTGAAGAATTTGAGTTTTTTGCTAGAGATTATGATGAGAATAGACACTATTTCTTAGGACAATACTTTAGAGACACATACGATGCATCGATGTTGCGATATCCATATATTGCTAATAATGTTCAGGTAACAAGAATTGAAGTTTGGGTAACAAACAGAAGTAATCAAACAGAAAACGTAAGAAATATTGTTGCATTACAAGATTTAGGTGAATTTGAAACTATAGGTCTAGGACCTCCTGGTTCTACTCCTCCTGGTGGTTTCATTAATGCTGCAGGATCACAATTTCCAGATAATGAAAACAATGCATTTGATCCAACAAATATTGGTGGAGCAGGTTCATTTCTTTCAGAAGCCATTAGAGATGTTACCACTGCAGAGCAAGGACTTTTGACACCTGCTAATGAAGGTTTTGACTTTGGAAAACTAGAAAATGCAAGAAAATTAGAGCAGGGACGTGATTATACGTTAAGCCAACAACTAGGTTATATTTCTTTAAATCAAAGATTGCTTAATGATGAAATTCTTGCAGTTGCATTTCAATATACTATTGGTGGCGAAGTATTTCAAGTAGGTGAATTTGCCAATGATGGTGTAAATTCAACAGCTGCTGGTAATGATAATGATAGTGATAATATTCCTAATGATATTGATGCAGATGTAGATGGCGATGGTACAGTAGATAATGGTCCAGATACCGATGGCGACGGTGTTAATGATATTGGTGATTCTGATATTGATGGCGATGGCATAATAGATAATGGTCCAGATGTTAATGGAGACGGTGTTAATGATACTTTTATAACAGTTCAAGAAGGGTCTACACAAAGTTTAGTCGTTAAAATGCTAAAAAGTCCAATCACAGATGTCAATGAACCTATTTGGGATTTGATGATGAAAAACATCTATGACACTGGAGCTTTTCAATTAGATCAAGACGATTTTAGACTTAATATTTTTTACACGGAAACATCACCTCTTAATTATATTGTGCCTGTTGATGGAACCGTTTTTCCTGAGTTTGTAAACAACACACCTTTTGATACTTCTGATGATTCTGAAATTCAAGACGTCCCTTTAATTAGGCTCTTTCATTTAGATCGATTAAACTTTAATAACGATCCGCAAGCTGGTGGTGATGGGTTTTTTGATTTTGTGCCTGGCATGACTGTTTTGACACAAAACGGAAAAATTATATTTACTAAAGCAGAACCTTTTGGTCGTTACCTCTTTGATATTCTTGATGATGATGGTACAGCGAATAATGATGCAGATTATGAATTAGATACCTATACCAATCTAAATCAAGAAAAGTATGTTTATGATATTCTTTATAAGCAAACTAAAACAGCAGCACTAGATGAGGCAGAGAAAAATAAATTTCAAATAAAGGGACGTTATAAATCTTCTGGAGGTGATGGAATTCCGTTAGGTGCATTTAATGTGCCAAGGGGATCTGTGATTGTAACCGCAGGAGGTCGAACTTTAGTTGAAGGACAAGATTATACTGTAAATTATCAAATTGGTCGTGTTTATATTATTGATGAAGCTTTAAAGTCATCTAATATTCCTATAAATGTATCTACTGAAAACAATGCTGTATTTGGACAACAAACAAGACGTTTTACAGGCGTAAATGTTGAGCATCAATTTAATGAGAATTTCGTTTTAGGCGCAACGCTTTTAAATTTAAATGAACGTCCAATCACACAAAAGGCTAATTATAACACAGAACCAATTAACAATACAATATTTGGTTTTAATGGTAATTACTCAACAGAGGTTCCTTTCTTTACAAGATTAGTAAATAAGCTTCCAAATATAGATACAGATGCACCTTCAAATCTATCGGTTAGAGGTGAATTTGCTTATCTAGCACCTGGAGCTCCAAAAGGAACAGATTTTAATAACGAAGCTACTGCTTATGTAGATGATTTTGAAGGTACGCAAGGTGCTATTGATTTATTATCTCCTCAATCTTGGTTCTTAGCAAGTAGACCAAGAGAATTAGGTAAAGTGTATGCAGGTTTTGGTGATGAAGATTCTAACGGAGTTCAAAACGGTTTTGATAGAGCATTTTTAAACTGGTATACGATTGATCCAATATTCTATAGTAATCAACGTCCTGGTGAAATCAGTGATGATGACGTATCAGATTTATATACTAGACGTGTATTTATTGATGAGGTGTTTCCAGAAATTGACATAGCTCAAGGTCAAAGTACGGTAATAAACACTCTAGATTTAGTGTATTACCCTACAGAAAGAGGGCCTTATAATTTTGAATCTGGAGCTACAGATGATAATCTTGATCCAACAAATAGTTGGGCAGGAATTACAAGGCAAATTACATCTACTGATTTTGAACAGGCCAATGTAGAATATATTGAATTCTGGTTAATGGATCCGTTTATGAATAATGCACCAGGAACAAGTCAACCTGGTAAGCTATTTATCAATTTAGGTAACATTTCCGAAGACGTATTAAAAGATGGTAAGAAGCAATATGAAAATGGATTGCCAGAAGATGGTGATATCACTCCATTGCTTCCTGAAACAGCATACCAAACTGTTGTACCAAGAAATCAATCTTTGATTTATACATTCTCTACAGGAGGTGATGAACGTGTTAATCAAGATGTTGGTTATGATGGATATGATGATGCAGAAGAGCTAGCAAGATTTGGAGGTGCATTTGGAGATGATCCAGCAAAAGATAACTACACTTATTATTTAAATACTGAAGGTGATATTTTTGATCGTTATAAGCAATATAATGGCCAACAAGGTAATTCGCCAGATGTCTTTACAGATACAAATCGTGGTTCTACAGCACAACCAGATGTGGAAGATATTAATAGAGATAATACGATGAATACTATTGATAGCTACTTTCAATATGAAGTAGATATTGATGAAAGCACGCTTAATGTTGCCAATCCTCAAATTAATGATGTTAAGGATAGAGCCGTTACATTACCAAATGGTCAAACCGCAACAGTAACCTATTATCAATTTAGAATTCCAATTTCTGAACCAACAGATGCTATTGGTGGTATTTCAGACATTAGATCAGTGCGTTTTGCGAGGCTCTTTTTAACAGACTTTGCTGAGACTACTGTAATGCGTTTTGCTACATTAGATTTGGTTAGAAGTGATTGGAGACGTTATAAATTAGCATTAGATGATGAGCCTAATAATGATCTTGATGATACAGATTTCACAGTAGGTGTTGTAGGACTTCAACAAAATGATGGTAACTATGTGTTGCCTCCAGGTGTTGTTTTAGAACAATTAAATAACAACAACAATATTATTAGACAAAATGAGCAATCCTTGCAACTTGAGGTGTGTGATTTAGAACCTGAAGATTCTAGAGGTGTGTTTAAAAATATTAATGTAGATATGCGTCAATATAACAAACTTCGTATGTTTATTCATGCTGAAGATGGCGAAACTGGATCTCTTAATGATGGAGATTTAGTTGGTTTTATTAGAATGGGTAATGATTTTACACAAAATTATTATCAAATAGAAGTGCCTCTTCAGGCATCATCAGGTTTTTCTTCTGCAGAAACAGTATGGCCAGAATCCAATGAGATTAATATAGATTTAGAAGTACTTCAGCAAATTAAATCGTTAGGGATTACAAATGGGACATTAGCAAACATAGATCCTACTTTTTATGACCTTGTTAACGGTGAACTAACAGAAGTCGATGAGTTTGATGATTATCCACCAAGTGGTACAGCAAACGTTCAAAGAGTTGCTATTAAAGGTAATCCTAACTTTGGTGACGTTCGTGTGCTAATGGTTGGTGTTAAAAACCCTGGTCAAACAGGAATGCCAGCTTGTGGTGAAATATGGTTTAATGAATTACGTTTAGCAGATTTAGATAATGAAGGTGGTTGGGCTGCAATTGCTGCAGTGGATGCGAATTTCGCAGACTTTGCTAATGTGAGTGCAACTGGACGTAAAAGTACTATTGGTTTTGGATCTGTAGAGCAAAGACCAAATGAACGAAGTAGAGAAGACGTTGAGCAGTATGACGTCGTGACTAATTTAAACTTAGGACAGTTATTACCAAAAAAATGGGGTGTTCAACTACCATTTAATTATGCTATTGGTGAGGAAACAATAACACCAGAATATGATCAATTCTATAGAGATATTAAATTGGATGCACGATTACAAGCAGCAAACTCTAATGAAGAACGAGAAACAATTAGAACCCAATCTGAAGATTATACAAAACGTAAAAGTATCAACTTTATTGGTGTTAGAAAAAATAGAACAGGTGATTCAAAACCACGTTTCTATGATGTAGAAAACTTGACCTTTAATTATTCTTATAACAAGGAGGAACATCGTGATTTTGAAATTGAGAATGCTCTGAGTCAACAGGTGAGAGCAGGTGTTAATTATGCTTATAGTTTTGATGCAAAACCTATTGAACCATTTAAGAAAAACGATTCCCTATTTACAGGTAAGTACTGGAAGATTTTAAAGGATTTTAATTTTAATCCAATTCCTACCAGTGTATCATTAAACACAGATATTATTCGTCAGTTCAATAAGCAAAAATTTAGAGAAGTTGATTTAGCAGGAGGTAATATTGGTTTGGAAGAATTATTCCGAAGAAACTATAATTTTAATACACAATATGCTATCAATTATAATTTGACGAAAGCGTTGAGTTTAAACTTTACGGCTGCAAATACAAACATTGTAAGAAATTATTTTGTGGATGATGTCATCAATGGACGTCAAAATCCAGATCTTGATGTTTGGGATGGGTTCTTTGATTTGGGTGATCCAAATATTCAAAACCAACAATTACAGGTTAATTATGAAATACCATTGTATAAGATTCCTACGTTGAGTTTTATGCGAGCAACCTATTCTTATACAGGAGACTTTCAATGGCAAAAAGGGTCAGATTTAAATAATAACCTACCTATTGAAAATGAAGATGGGTCATTTACAAACTATAACTTAGGTAACTCTATCCAAAATGCAAATACACATAATATCAACTCTACTTTTAATATGGAGACCTTGTATAAGCATATAGGTTTAAC
>CAJQOA010000094.1 GCA_905479815.1 uncultured Psychroserpens sp. | reverse complement strand
CAATGGTTGTCCAAGGATCTCTAAAATCTGCCAGCCACTTCACTCCTAGTTGCGCCTTTAATTGCAATCCAATAAGATGTAAGCTATGAGGAGGTCCAGTAGTAATAATTGTTTTGATATTGTTTACCTCTATATAGTCTGCTAGAAATTTTACCGACGGTTTCACCCAGTTCTTTCTCGCATCAGGAATAAAGAAATTACCACGCACATACAACAACAAACGTTGAATAATACTTTGCTTTTTTTTCTTCGGAATCACGCCAGAACTAATCTGTTTTGAATCCTTTTTAGACAATAGACTTGCTAAACGATAAGGCTCACTAATGGGTTGCTTAATTATTTTGATGCCTTTAGACACTTCTTGCAATAAACTCTCATCAACAATAGGATAACTTGGATTTTCTGGACAATACACGATAGGTTCTATTCCAAACTCTGGTAAATATTTCACAAACTTTAACCATCGTTGAACTCCAGGACCTCCTGCTGGTGGCCAATAGTATGTGATGATTAAGGTTTGGTTTTTCATCTAATATTTTCTTTCTTATTTCAAATCAATTTTAACTAAAGAATCATTTTTGAATAATAAATAGGTGCGTTCTAAAAAAATGGTATCACCATCAGTAACGACACCGTCAGAAGCATAGTAATTATTAGATAAGAAATTTTCCGTTTCTTGAAATGTATAAAGTCTTCTCGTCGCCAATTCACCAATCACTCTATTTTCATGTTCAGATGTTGATAAACGCATGTCTCTAATCGTAATGTCAAGTTCTAAAAGATCTCTATCATTGTATTGATACAAAGACAATGCAATTGAAGAAACTAATAATAACCAAAATAATCGCTTATAAGTAAACATAGATTGAAAAAGTTTTACTCAGTTTCTTTCCTAAACTTAAACCAAACACCACCAATCAATAATAATCCAAATAGTACAGAACTACCTAAAGCAATCATACTTCCTGTTTGTACCACTTGAGGTTCAAATTTAAATTCGATGTCATGATTTCCTGCAGGAATTTGCAAACCTCTTAATGTGTAATTGACACGTTGTATTGGTGTGTCTTCACCATCAATTGTGGCTTGCCAGCCGTTTCCGTAGTACATTTCAGAAAACACAGCGAAACCATCATTTGTGTTTGATGACTTATACACTAACTTATTAGGTTGATGTGTTGTTAAGGTTATTATTGCTGTAGAATCTACTTGATAACTTGAAGGTAAACCTAATCCCTTTCCAATTGAGAAGCTACCATCTGTAGTTCTAATAACGTCTTCATATATAGCGTCTTTCGAAGTATTTAAACTATCCAAAGCCTTTATAGCTTCATTCGCAGAACCAACGCGTCGTAATCTTGAAACAAACCAAGCATTACCATTGGCATCTTCATTGACATAAGGAAACACCTGTCCTTGCTCTTCTGCAATAAAGTATTTTGTATTCAACATGTTGAGTACATTCATATTATTTTTAGCAATATGAAAGTCAAACAATTCATCAAAGCGTTTTAATTTTGCTGCATGATACCCACTTAATGAGTTATGAAAATACGCTGCTCTGGCTGGCGCTCTACTACCTTCGTTAGAAATATCAAGAACTCTAAAATAGTCTTTATCTTGTAGGATTTCTTTATCGGCTGCATTAGCTTGATAGGGTTTATCTACTTTAAAAGCAGATACAAAATTATCTGTATTCACATAACGTCTATCAACTCCTACTAAATCAAAAAGGATTAAAATAGCGAAGAGTCCAACGACTACCGTTTCAGAAATTTTCTTCTTGATAAACATAAAAATCGTTCCAGCAGATAATAACACAAGAATGAGTGTTCTTAAGGTGTCTTGTGTAAAGAATGCTTTTCTATCTGCTCTAAGAGCATCAACATAACCTTGACCATATTCTCCATAGGCTTGTCTGTAATAACCATCATTTGCACCTACAAATTCGAAAAAAGTAGATTTAAAAAGTAAGAACATAAGTGCTAAACCTCCTGCTATTGCTAAAGAAATTTTAAGCGCTTTAAGTTTATGTTCATCTTTATCAAAGTCGTTAAACAATTTTACTAATCCAAAAATTGCTAATACAGGAACACACAATTCTACAATGACTTGTATGGAGCTTACCGCTCTAAATTTATTGTACAATGGCACGTAATCAATAAAGAAATCTGTTATATAACCAAATGGCCAACTGTCTCCATAAGATAAGATTAAAGATAAAATACTACCTCCAACAAGCCACCATTTTAAGCGACCTCTTACTAAAAACAAAGCAAAAACAAACAAGAAAACAATAACAGCACCAATATAGGCTGGTGCTTCAACAATAGTTTGTTCTCCCCAATATGTAGGCGAACTTTGAGATTCTTGCAAGGCTTGTACTGGAGTAGCTCCAATGTTTCTAAAAAACTTATAAATTTCAGAGTCTTTCCCAACATCTTCCCCACTTCCACCACCTAAAAATCTTGGAATGAAAAGGTTGAAGGTTTCCAGCTTTCCGTAACTGTATTCTGTAATGTATGCTTTACTTAAACCAGAAGTGACTTCTTTAGGAGAACCATCAGGGTTAATAGTAAGTTCACTCTGTCCACGCGTACTTTCTTTTACATATTCTTGAGTGGCTAGAATATTTGTAGCATTAAGACCTATCGCCAACATGAGGGCAATGACCATTAAACCAACAGCTTTAAAAAAATGTGGCAACATGTTTTTTCTAAACGCATCAACCAAATAAGCAATACCTAAAACCAATACCAACAACATTAAATAATACGTCATTTGAAAATGGTTAGCTCCAATTTCTAAACCTAAGGCGACTGCTGTTAATAGAAAACCTCCAATATACTTTTGCCGAAAAGTGAGTACAATTCCTGCGAGAACCAATGGCATATAGGCAATGGCATGTGCTTTGCTATTATGACCAACACCTAGAATAATAATAAGATATGTTGAAAAACCAAACGCTAACGCGCCTAGTGCAGCAAGTTTGTAATCAACTTTTAAACAAAGCAATAGGATATAAAAACCTATAAAATATATGAAGAGATAATCTGCTGGACGTGGTAAGAATCGTAAAACAGAATCTAATTTTTTAATGTAATTGTGAGGATATCGCGCTCCTAATTGATAGGTTGGCATTCCTCCAAATGCGCTATTAGTCCAATACGTTTCTTGACCAGTAGTTGCTTTAAACTCTTTTTGTTGCTGAGCCATACCAATATAATGCATGATATCACTCTGATATATTTTCTTCCCTTGTAAAACAGGACTAAAATAAGCCAATGAAATGGCTACAAAACCAAGTAAAACTAATACATGAGGCAGGAATTTTTTAATTGAAAATTGCATGAAACGCTATTAAGTTGAATGATTCTGAAAAGTAGTTATTTTTTTTAAAAATAAACTGAAATACGCTTATAAAGAATAATCATGATACAAATCCACATGATTAAAAAACATTGTTAATCAACATCTTCGTAATCGATATACTCGCCTACTTTACTATTTGAAGACGCATTTCTATTAGGAATTTTATCAATAACGGTTTCACCTTCTTTATGTTTAGGTTCTTGACGCTGTTGTTGTTGGCCAAATTGACCTTCAAATTTTTGTTGCATTTTTTTGGACATATAACGCATTAAATAAGGCGCAAATAAGCGCGTTAAAATTTTTATAGCGTAATACACCAAAACTATAATGAAAATGGTTCTCACAAAACCATATAATGATGCTTCTTGTAACATTAATTTAAATTTACCCAAAAATACAATTATCTACATATAATTACAGTTATAAATACTTAAAAATTATATAAAATCTCTATATTTGAATTTAATCGATAACCTATGAAACCTATCAAAAAAGCGTTCGTTTTCACAACTTTCCTATGTGTTCAGTTTATGTTTGCCCAATATACTGAAGTCATTAATTCTAACAGACCTGGTGTCTCTAAAAGTGCCTTTTCCGTAGGAACTAATGTCGCACAATTAGAAGTTGGTCCTTACATAATTAATGAAAAGCATACACCTTTAAAATATGAAGTTTCAGGGTTTGGAGCAGATTTCACAGCTCGATACGGACTCCTTTTTGAGCAATTAGAGCTCAATATAGAAGGGACTTATCAAAGCGATACATTTACAGATAATCGTTCTACTATTTCTTCAGAAGACAAACGTTCAAACTTTAAGCAATTTACAATTGGGGCTAAGTATTTGGTTTATGATCCTTATAAAACGGCAGATGGAGAAGAAGAAAAACCAAACTTATATAGTTATCATGCCAATAGATCATTTAAATGGAAATCTCTAATTCCTGCTGTAGCTGTTTATGCTGGTGCAAATTTTGACACAAAAAACAATCCATATACTGGTCCAGGCGTTGAAGGCTTTAGCCCTAAGGTCATGGTTGCTACACAAAATAATTTTTCTGGTGGCTGGGTTTTAGTTACCAATTTTTTAATGGACAGGATAGGCACAGACTATTCTGATTTTCAATACATCATAACATTAACACATTCTTTTACTCCACAATGGGTGATTTTTGCTGAAACACAAGGTATACAAAGTGATTTTTATGCAGATAACTTATTCCGTTTTGGAGGTGGTTACTTATGGAGTAAAGACTTTCAATTGGATACTGCTATAACGTTTAATAGCAAGGATACACCTTCTGTTTTTGGTGTTAACTTTGGGATGTCATATAGATTTGATTTCCATGTTGATAAAGAAACAGATAATGGAAACTCTAGAGAAGATGCCGACAAACGGAAACCTAAAAAGAAAAAAGGCAAAAAGAAAAGAACAGATGATTTTGATGATGACGGAAGCCTTTAAGCCTAAACTATGATTACAGTTAAAGAAATTTATTCTAAGAAGGAATTAAAGCAATTTGTGAAATTCCCTTTTAAACTCTACAAAGATTCTAAATATTGGGTGCCACCAATTATTAAACAAGAATTAGAAACGTTTAATAAAGACAAAAATCCGATTTTTAAAGATGCTGAGGCTCGTTATTTTTTAGCCTACAAAGGCAATGAAATTGTTGGTCGTATTGCAGCAATTATTAATTGGTTAGAAGTCAATAACCAAAATCAAAAGAAAATGCGTTTTGGTTGGTTTGATTTCATTGATGACTTAGATGTATCAAAAGCACTTTTTGAACAAGTAGAACGTATTGGAAAGGAAAATAATTTAGATTATACTGAAGGTCCTGTAGGTTTTTCAAATCTAGATAAAGTTGGAGTAATTACTGAAGGTTTTGATAGGATAGCACCTATGATTACTTGGTACAATTATCCATATTATGTAAAACATTATGAAGCTTACGGCTATAATATTGAAAAAAGTTATGCTGAAAATCATTTTCCTTTTGAAAACGTAAAACCAGAATTTTTCAAAAAAGCCCAAGACCTCATCAAGCGTCGTTATAACCTAAGAGCATTAAAGTTTACCAAAACATCTGAAGTTATGGAGTATGCAGATAAGATGTTTGATTTATTTAACTTAAGCTACTCTTCTCTCTCCTCTTTTGTTGAGATAACAGATATACAGAAAGAGTATTTTAAAAAGAAATTCATCAGTTTTATTAATCCTGAGTATATCAAATTCGTAGTCGATAAAGATGATGAACTTGTAGGATTTGCAATTGTAATGCCCAGTTTTTCAAAAGCACTTCAAAAAGCAAATGGTAAATTATTACCTTTTGGATTTAGACATATTTTACACGCAAAAAAGAATAATAAGGATATCATATTCTATTTAATTGGTGTGCATCCCAAGTATCAAAACAAAGGCGTTCATGCCGTTATTTTTAATGAGTACTATGAGACTTTTAAAGAATTAGGAATGGAAACTTGTTATAGAACACCTGAATTAGAAGATAACGAAGCGATACATAGAATTTGGAAACATTTTTTCCCTGTAGTGTATAGACGACGAAAAACATTTAGAAAACCTTTATAAAACAAAAAATCCGATTCAATTATGAATCGGATTTTTTGTTTTTATATAATAATCTTATTACTCACCCATTGCAGCCATAACCGCAGCAGATAAGCGTTTGTATGTTCCGTTTTCTAAACGATCTCTAATCGCATCAAAAGCATCTAGAGTTTGAGATACATCTTCTAATGTATGTGTTGCTGTTGGTATCATTC
>CAJQOA010000093.1 GCA_905479815.1 uncultured Psychroserpens sp. | reverse complement strand
TAAGCTTATTTTTAATTAGTATTGTTTGGGCAGACTTGATGGCTTGTTTGTCAATTTCCGAGGCAATAAAATGCCAACCGTATTCTGCATGTCCCAATAAAGGATATATACAAGATGCGCCTGTACCGACATCTAATACTGTGATTTTTTCTTTAATTCCTGATTTTTTAAGCAAATTATGTATTGCATGAATATACTCAACGCGGCCTGGAATTGGCGGACATAAATTAGCATCAGGGAATTCCCAATAGACGACGCCATAATGCGCTTTAAGTAAGGCTGTATTTAACAATTTCACTGCTTCAGGTTTAGAAAAGTCTATCGTTACATTTCCGAAGGAATTGGTAAAAACAAATTCTTCTAATTTTGGAGTACTCTTCACTAAAAGTTCAAAATCGTAACCTTCAGAGTGTTTATTATTTTTATGCAAAAGATGTGGTTTTAGTATTAATAATTGCTTGCGCAATATCGGTTTTTAAATCTCTAAATGTTTCAATACCTACAGAGAATCGTATCAATTGATTACTAATGCCTACAGCATCGCGTTCTTCTTGAGTTAATAAGAAGTGAGATGTCTCCGAAGGCAATAACATGGTACTCTCAACACCTGCTAAACTCATGGAAGGTTTGATTAAATTGAGTTGCTTCATAAATGCCATGGCATCAATACCTTCGGCTAACTCAAAAGATAACATTCCTCCAAAACCATGCATTTGTGCTTTTGCTAGTTCATGTTGCGGATGACTTTTTAAACCTGGATAATACACGTTTGAAACGTCATCATGTTTATTCAAAAACTTGGCGAGCTTACCAGCATTTTTATTTTGTGCTTTCACACGAAGTGCTAATGTTTTCATACTGCGCTCTAACATCCAAACAGTCATATCACTTAAGCTTCCACCTAAGTTTTTAGAGACATTCCAAATGCGATCTATATGCTCTTGAGTACTCGCCACTGCTCCTGCAAGAATATCACTATGACCTCCTAAATATTTGGTTGCTGAGTGCATCACGATATCAATCCCAAAATCTAATGGGTTTTGATTAACAGGACTCGCAAACGTGTTGTCAATTGATGTGACAATACCTTTTGATTTTGCTAAATCGGCAACACCTTTTATATCTGTAATGGTTAATAAGGGGTTTGAAGGTGTCTCGATATGAATTAACTTGGTATTGGATTGTATCGCTGCTTCAAAATCTGAAACTGCATATCCATTTGTAAAGGTGTATTCAATACCATATTTATGAAATTCTTCACGAATAAAGTTACTCGTCCCTCCATATAAGGTATTTTGAACAACAATATGATCTCCTTTTTGTAAAAAAGCAAGAAACATGTGACTTATAGCTGCCATTCCGCTTCCAAAAATCATGGCTGCTTCAGTGTGCTCAAGTGCTGCTATTTTTTTTGCTAAAAATTCTTGATTAGGTGTATTAAAATATCGTGGATAACGCTTAACATCAACATCATCAAACTCATAAGATGTAGATAAGTAGATTGGTGAGATGGCGCCTTTAAACTGCTCATCTTTTATTTCACCTATGTGAGTACAAATGGTATTTAAGCCTAGTTTTTTCTTTGACATACATTCTAAATTTGTAACTCTAAAATTACAAAAAAGAATGGCATCAAAATAAATATACTATTGCGTTTTACTATTTAGATATAATCAAACGCTTATTAAATTTACCAGTTTTGGTTTTAAGACTAATCAAATAAGTTCCTTTAGAAATGTTAGATAGTGGTATCTTATAGTTTCCAGAAGAGTTAGATATCAAGTTTGACCATTGTTTTACTTTCTGTCCTAGAATATTATAAAGATGAATATCTTGAACATCTAAACCGTTTGGCACATTAATTTGAAGTTCTTTAGAAGAACTGATATAGCTAATTTGAGGTGTGTTTAATTGAGTTTCTTGAGTTGACAATGTACTGTCAGAAAAATCCATGATACTAACATTATTTGTAAATGTTACATAGAAACGATTTGTACTATCGCCTTCTGGCATCGTTTCAATAAAATTATTATCTAAAATTGATGTCGTTGTACCGCTAACTGAATCATAAATATAAACCTCTATATCGTCTTCAAAATGCTCTAGTCCTGTTAGAGCAAACTCTACATTACCAGCATTAGATAAAAAGAGGCCTAACGGGTAAGCTTTAGTGTTATGGAATGCGCCAACACCCTGTATAACGCAACGCTGTTCACCAATCATCCAGCTTCCATCATCAGAATAATTATCCACATTTAATGCATCATAACCATAATCATAATCATCTGTTGCAGCATTGTCAGGAGTAAACGCTAATAATAAATGTCGAACAAACCCCATTGAGGTCGTTACATCAATACGAACACGTTGTACTTGATTATCTGTTGTAGTTACAACATCATCAAATGATGTACAAACACCTTTTGTAGGCATTAAAAAAAGCATAGCGAAACATAAGTAGTATAAAGCTTTCATTAGATTTGGGGTTTAATGAAGTAATATTTAGGTGGTGCTAATGTAGTACTAAAAAGGGATTTATTCCATGAAATACTTAAATATTCGATGAAATACACTCTTGTTTGTAATGTATATCTACTTTTTATTTAATCATTCACGATGATTTTGTTACTATATATCCCTTTTTCTGTCTTAACCTTAATGATATAAGTCCCTTGAGAAAGATCTTTTACTGGTATTCTAATAGCACCATCATTTTCATAGTCTTGCATAGTGTCCCAACTTTGAACCTCTTGACCTAATAAATTTATTAATAGAATAGCTTCTACTTCGGAAATTTGCGGAACTCTCACATACAATTCTTGTGAAGCATTTAAATAATTAATAATGGTTTGGCTATAAGTCTCTTCTATAACAGACAGTGAATCTTCCGAAGAGAATGTGACATAAAAACGATCTAAATAGACCTCAGCATCTAACATCATTTCAAAGTTATCTTCACTAATATCAAAATAATTATCCAATAAAGCATCATAGATATATACGTTGATAGCATCGTCAAAATTCTCTAAACCTTTAAGTTCAATTTCAAATGTACCAGTCGCATTTAAAAATAATCCTAGTGGAAACTGCTTAGTCACATCAAAATCTCCAACACCTTGTGTTGTGAAATTTGAATCTTCAATTCTCCAAAACATATCTTTAGAAAATTCTGAATCTGAATTCTCTGCATCATAACCATAATCAAATCCATCACTTGCTTGGTCATTTGGAACAAATGCTAATAAAAGTGGACGTGTTGCACCTTCTTGAGTTATAAAATCTAAACGCACACGTTTAATGTCTTGATTAGGGTCTTGCTGTGATGTATACATATTAGGATTATTTGACCTAATAAATTGTGAATTTGCAACAGTTTCCCTTGCAAATACACGTTGACTATTTTTAAATTGAATTTGACCTCCAAGATGACTTGCTGTTACGAAAAACCCTTGAGAAATAGGTACATATTGTCCTGGCAACTTTGTAGGTGCTCCATTACCACTAATCAATGGTGGTGATACTGCTGGATTACCTCCCGAAAGATTATAGGTCGCATAACCACCTTCATAATCCTCAAGTACATGAGTAAAATTAGAGGTGTAATGTTCCCAGAAATATAATGTCCCATCTGTACTTTGAGTAGAACCAGGATTACCTGATGCTCCAGGAAGATTATCTCTAATAAACTGATTTGCATCAATTGCTGAAGGATATGGATTACCAACCAATGCTTGGTTACCTATGGTTAGAAGCGTTGAAATCGTTGAATTGTTAGGCTTTCCAACGAAAACATAATTCTGAACATCTAATATAGGATCTCCTGCTCCACTACCTTTCATAGTAAAACTTAATCCCGTATTTAAAACATCTGTTTCTACTAGACCTCTCCATTGTGCATAACCTTCTTCTGGAGTATTTCCAACAGGATAATTTTCATATGCATACAACCATCTACTACTTTGTGTAATTGGAGATGTACTACCTACTGCATCTTGAGCAGTAGTCCATTGTAAGTTTAAAGGTGTTGAAGACGTCGTACCATCTCTTAAAATAGCAGCAATACCATATGAATTATTATTAGATGTAGTACTTAAAGCACTTACTGGAGAACTCCAGTAGTTATAATTATATAGGTTTGTTGATCCTTGTTGATCACGCTCTAATTTACCTGCACTTGTAACATCTAAGATACTACCTTCATCTTGAAGCAATTGTGATTCGCCAAACAAATCAATATCACCATCTAATTTTAAATAGCGGGTTACTCTTAAAAATTGACCATCATTCGTTTCATCTTGTGCTGTACCAGGATCTTTAATATCTAGAACTTTATTTGGAACATCTGAAATAAGACCAAGTACTGTAATATCTTTATCTCCAGAATTGATATCATGAGATATTTGTACAATATTCCAGTCAATTGGAGTTACCCCGTCAATTCCTAAACTGTTTGGTGCATCCCAAACATTAAAGTTTGTCCATGTATTATCTGTTGCCCAATCTTGACCATCTACTCTTGATGTATATGGTAAAGGTGCTGTTTCTTGTTGTGCCGAATTGATATTTCTCAATCGACCTCTACTCCCTTTATACGCTGTTAAATATCCACAATTAACATCCATACGATAGTAACCATTTAAATCTGACCACGATAATCCTGCAATATCTAATGGTATGATAGCACCTCGAACCGCTGTATTATCTTCTATTTCTTGATTCATCATTTGACGTAATTGACTGACTGTTATTGCAGAATTCCAAATACGCAGTTCATCCAACCATCCATTAAAAAATCGATTTGTTCCAGTAGGTCTTTCGGTAGCTCCGAGAATGCAGTCTGCTGTGTTAGCAGATGGTGCAGAACCAGTTCCCGAGTTTACTTCAATTCCATCTATATAAATAAAATAATCAGTATTGTTATGAACGATGGAAACGTGATACCATCTATCATCACTTAAATTGTAACTTCCTGAATTAATAGTATTGTTATCATAACTAAACACTAATCGTCCAGAATTATTAAGCTTTAAGTCATAACCTGTATTTGTGTTATTAGGATCTCTCTTAGATAGTATCGTTTGTTGACCACTAATAGATTCTGGTTTTACCCAAACTGATACACTAAAATCTCCTGATAGGTTATAGTTATTATCAAAAACAACATGATCATTTACACCATCAAAATCTAAACTCTGACAACTATCTAAGGTGACATCAACAGTACCAACACATCCATCAACCGTCCATGATAACGTGTAAGTCCCAGGATCTCCAGTAAACGTAGCATTTGGGTCTCCAAGATTAGAAAATGAGAATGAATTACCACAGCCTGTAGGAGCTGCAACTACATTCCATACACCAGCTTCTCCTGTCCCAGGATATGTTCCAGTAGTATAATTATTATCAAAAGCACCATTTGCAATGTTTTGAGCAGCTGTTAATGTATTATCATAAGCATTTAAACTCACGATATCTTGTCCGCATTCTCCAGCGATTGGTGTAATTGCTCTACCTGCATAAGCCAAACTAGCATTTACAGATATAAATTCAGTTCCTTCATTTCCATCTGCTCTACAACCGTTTATTAAAGACGTCACACCATAGGTCTGTACTCCAGGAGTTACAGGAGTAATGGTTGTTGATGAACCTGTCGTAACAACAGTTCCTGTAGCATCTGTCCATTCTATTACCTCATCAACAGGAGCTTGAGGAATAGTAATGTTTTCTAGTGCCCAACTACTATTTGCAGTTCCAGAATATGTAAACTTAATTCTTAGACCAACTAAACCAATATAATTTTGCAAATCAATAGAAACATGTTTATCAATATATGTTCCTTGATTGTTGTTACATTGGCCATTAAATCCAACATCTGCAAATCCAGTATCACTTGGACCTGTATAATCATAAGCTGCACCAGGATCTAAGACAACTGAATAGGTTGCTCCTCCATCTACAGATAATTCCACACTACACCATGCGCCAGCCTCTAAGTAATAAGCTTGATCAAATTCTAGTGTTGCCGATGACATTCCAAGTGTATTAAAAACTGACGTTTCCAAAATAGATATCGGAGTAATCGTATGGTCTGGATTATCAAATGGTGGAATACCACTTACTACTGCAAACTTTGTATTATCTGTTGATTCATAACAACGATCGTTAAACTTTTTAGGTCCGGTAGATTCTTTCCAATAGGTGTCATTTGTATTACTACCACCAGCAGACATTTCTGCAGCACCATCAACAGTCCAACCTAAATTATTAAGATTAGCTTGATTGAACATTCCTCCTTCATTTAAATCGGGATTAATACCAAAAGAACTTTCGGCAATAACAGTAATGTCTTCACCTAAACAAATTGTAAACTCATCTGGTCCAATAATAGTAGGTGGCACATCTGGCGGAATAACTGCTACAATAATTATTGAAGAATTTGCTTGACAAGAACCAATTTGAATAACTGCTCTAATCAAAGTTGTCTCTAGAATATCAGCATAATAATATGACGTTGTTGTATTAGTAATAGTAGTCCATGTCACACCACCATCATTTGAGGATTCCCAATGAGAGACACTACCAGTATGACCATATAAATTAAACGTTCCATTTTGAGGTTCATCAGGACAAGCAGTAACTTCTACTATGTTATCTTCATCTGCAATGGTTTGATTGTTATTCAAAAAACCTAAAACTGTTCCTCCTGTAATATTAGGACTTGTTACTGTTACAGTTGATATACATGTGCTTGTATTTCCGTTACCATCATCAACAGTTAATACGATCACATTTGAACCAATATTAGTACAATCAAATGTACTTTGCGATAGTGAGAAATTCACATTTCCGCAGTTATCACTAGAACCATTATCAATTTGAGCTCCAGTAATCGTTGCAGTTCCTGTTATATTATCTAATTGGATAGTCATATCTTGACATATAGGAACTGGATTTGTAGTATCATTAATCACAACATTTTGAACGACGTTAATAGCATTTCCATTACCATCATCAAAATTCCACGTTACCGCAAATGCCCCTTGTGAATTATAGCTTAAAGAATCTGATGTGGTTCCAGTAATAGTACCTGAACAACTATCTGTAGTTGTAGGAACTGGAACAGTAGCATTACACTGCCCTGTAATCACAGACAACGTTGGAGCAATTGGACCAGAAACATCATCGATAATCACATTTTGTGTTTGAGTACTTGTATTACCGTTACCATCATCATAAGTCCACGTCACAACCGTTGTTGTGTTTTCTCCTGAAATTGGTAAGGTCGCATCGTTAGTTACAGTGATTGATCCTCCACAATTATCGGTAGCGGTTGGCGCTGTTAAAGTCGTGACTTCACATTCTGCTGTGATATCTGATAAACTTACGGCATCTGCAACTGGTGCTGACACATCATCGATAATCACATTTTGAGTTTGTGTACTTGTATTACCATTACCATCATCATAAGTCCACGTCACAACCGTTGTTGTGTTTTCTCCTGAAATTGGTAAGGTTGCATCGTTAGTTACAGTAACTGATCCTCCACAATTATCGGTAGCGGTTGGTGCTGTTAAAGTCGTGACTTCACATTCTGCTGTGATATCTGATAAAGTTGCGGCATCTGCAACTGGGCTTTCATTATCTAAAACTGTCACATCAAAACTACATGTTCCTGCATCTGGTAGCACACCATTGTCATCTCTTTCAACATAGGTCACTGTAGTTACTCCTACTGGAAATGTATTTCCATTACCT
>CAJQOA010000092.1 GCA_905479815.1 uncultured Psychroserpens sp. | reverse complement strand
GGGTTTAGCTAGTGCTATAGATTTGATGCCTTCTGAATTATCTGGTGGTATGAAACGACGTGTTGCCTTGGCACGCACTTTAATTCTACAACCCAAAATTATTTTATACGATGAACCAACGAGTGGTTTGGATCCTATAACTGCCAAAGAAATCATTATTCTAATGCAAGAGATTCAGAAAAAATACAATACCTCATCAATCATTATTACCCATGATGTGGATTGCGCTAGAGTCATTTCAGATCGAATGATATTGCTTATTGATGGCATTGATTATGTGGTTGGCACTTATCAAGAATTATCAAATCATAAAGACCCAAAGATTAAAGCCTTTTTTAAACACTAATGCTTATGAAAAAAGCATAAAACATATAAACTCATGAAAAAGACAAACTCACAAAAATTACGACTAGGTTCTTTTGTTCTCATAGGCACCATTCTTTTTATACTTGGTGTGTATCTCATTGGTCAACGCCAAAATATGTTTAAAAAGACATTTTCTATAAGTGCCTATTTTCAGAATGTTAACGGTTTACAAAAAGGAAATAACGTGAGGTATTCTGGAATTGAGATTGGGACTGTCAAAGACATTACTATGATTAACGATTCTACCATAAAAATTGATATGAATATCGATGAAAAGATCATCACTCATATTAAAAAAGATGCGATTGCTACAATTGGATCCGATGGATTAGTTGGTAATATGATTGTAAATATTGTTCCAGGAAAGGGAATTTCCGAAGTCATAAGGAATGGAGATATCATTACATCTTACAGTAAAATTGGAACGGATGACATTATGAGCACCTTAAATACCAGTACTGAAAACGCAGCGATACTCACTGCCGAACTTTTAAAAATCACTAATAATATTACTAAAGGGGAAGGTACCATTGCTGTGTTGCTTAACGATACTATAATGGCGAGAGATTTAAAGCAGTCTATTGCTAATCTTAAAAATGCTAGTTATGGCGCTTCTAGTACTATTACTGAATTGAAGGGCATCATTTCGTCTGTAAAAACAAATGATGATACCATTTTGGGTATGCTATTGAATGATACCATTTCTGGAGGGAAACTAAAAACTATTGTAGACAATCTTGAGACCTCCAGCACAGAAATTGAAAGTGTATTACAGAACATCAATGCGGTTGTTGAAGATTTTAATACTAGTGAAGGGACTTATAATTATATTGTTAGAGATACGTCACTCGTAAATAGTTTAAAATCTACGTTAGAGAATATAAATGAAGGTACAGATAAGTTCAATCAAAACATGGAAGCGCTTAAGCATAACTTTTTAACGAGAGGTTATTTTAGAAAATTAGAGCGCGAAGACAAAAAGAAAGAAAACCCAAATTAATAATTAGTCTATTTATAATATTAAATAACAACGTACTTATTAATAATCGCCATCTGGCCTGCGTGATATGTTGTATGGGAAATGATTCTTCCAAACGCTTCAGCTTTTGTTTTAGAACCGAATTCTTTAGTTTCAATTATAGTTTCCCAATCTGAATCTTCTTGTTTTTCTACAATTGATTTTAAGACTTCAAATGAATGGTTTACATAATCTATCAATTGTTTAAGATCTGTCCATTCTCCAGTGTCTTTTTGAGCAATCACTGTTTTTGCAATCACTTTTGTATCCTTTGCTCCAAACACGTTTTTAGCAAAAAGCAATTCTACATCTCCAATATGACGGATTAAAAAACCAATGCTGTTTGGTGATGGTAAGAGCTGCTTCTTTACATCGCCTTCTACAAGATTAGGCAGTTGATTTGTAAATCGTGTTCTGGCTTCTAGCCAAAGCTCTAGGAGTAATTGTGTTTTTGTTTTCATAAGTAATCAAATTTTAAGTTCCTTTAAAAAACTAAAGGATTTAAATCGTATTTTTTTAAAACTGAAAGTAATTCTACTAAAGGAACTTCAATGGAATACGTACCTGTATAAGATGGGCACATGACACAGTCATCAAAATAAAATTCTACGTAAGTATCATTAAGTACAAAGTTGTTTTTACTTTCAAAAAAATCATTTGATGATACTTCCCAACAGTCATAATAGAGTTCTCCTTTACCTATTTTCTCATTTATTTTTTCATTTATAAGTAGCACTAACTCGTCTTCAGACCCTTGATTAAAAAAGTCTTCGTAGGTCATAAAAACGCCTCTGTTCAGATCAAAATTAAATCCGTCAAAAGAGTAGCTTGGATGCATTGCACCCGAATAAAAATTTTCTTTATAAAAAAGCACACTTACAAGTTGATCATTTACATCATAGACTTTGTAATCTATAAATCGCTCTTCCCTAAATTTTGATGCTTCTATACTATCACATAACAACTTACTTGCTAATATGTCTAACTCGGTTTGAGTTATATTAACGTAATACTCGTTGATAAAGTCATTAAAATTTCTATTGGTTGGTTTAAGAGATTCATTAAGTTGAGGATAATTAAAATTAATAGTGTAGTCTTCCTTTTCTATAAGATATCTTTTTTCAATAATCAATTTCTGCAAATCTTCTCTCTCATCTTCTTTTTCAATCAGTTTTTGTTGCTTTAATTCAATCGTAATGGTT
>CAJQOA010000091.1 GCA_905479815.1 uncultured Psychroserpens sp. | reverse complement strand
AATTTTAAAACAGTATTGAAGTTATGGTAAAAGTAACAGCAGCAGAAGTAAACAAATTAAGACAAGCTACAGGCGCAGGAATGATGGACTGTAAAAAAGCCTTAGTTGAAGCAGAAGGAGATTTCGACAAAGCGATCGATGTACTTCGTAAAAAAGGACAAAAAGTTGCAGAAAAAAGAGCTGACAGAGATTCATCTGAAGGTGCTGCAGTAGCAAAAATAAATGCCGATAACACCTCTGGTGTTGCTATCGTATTAGGATGTGAAACAGATTTCGTTGGAAAAAACGAAACGTTTGTAGCATTAGCTAGTGATTTAGCAGATATCGCATTAAATCACGACACAAAAGAAGCATTTTTAGCTGCTGATTTTGGAGGAATGACAGTTGCCGAAAAACTAGTTGAACAAACTGGAGTTATTGGTGAAAAATTAGACATTACTGCTTTTGAAAAGCTAGATGCGCCTTACGTTGGACAATATGTTCATATTAATAAGATCGCTGCTTTAGTAGGTTTATCTGCAAAAGTTGACAACGTTGAAACTTTAGTAAAAGATGTATCTATGCAAGTTGCCTCTATGGGAGCTTCTACTTTATCTTACAAAGATTTTGATGCAGCATTCGTAGCATCAGAAACTGAAGCTAGAATCGCAGTTATTGAAAAAGATAATATCGAATTAGGACGTTTAGGTAAAACATTAAAAAATGTACCTAGCTATATCTCTATGGCACAATTAACTCCAGAAGTTATTACTCAAGCAGAAGATGCTGCAAAAGCAGAATTAAAAGCTGAAGGAAAGCCAGAACAAATATGGGATAGAATTTTACCTGGTAAAATGGAGCGTTTCATTTCTGATAACACGACTTTAGATCAAGAACAATGTTTATTAGATCAAAAGTTTATCAAAGATGACAAGCAAACTGTTGCTAAGTATGTAGAATCTTATGGTGACGTTTCTGTTACAGGATTTAAACGTGCTACAGTAGGATAATTCATTCCTTATAAATTAGTCCCAAAGCTTTGGGATCACACAAAAAAACCACTACTCTTAATATAAGATGTAGTGGTTTTTTTATTTCCATATTTCTACTTTCCTAAAAAAAGGAAATGTTTATATTTGTTAAACCTAAATTCCTGCTGATGTGGGAATATCTAAAAAAAGCGACTGCTTAATTATGAAATACAAAAGAATCCTACTTAAATTATCTGGTGAAGCTCTAATGGGGTCACGCCAATATGGAATTGACCCAGAGCGTCTAGCAGAATATGCTCAGGATATTAAAGAAATAACTAGTTTAGGTATCGAAGTTGCTATCGTAATTGGAGGTGGGAATATCTTTAGAGGAGTGGCTGGAGCAATGGCAGGTATGGATCGTGTTCAAGGCGATCACATGGGCATGCTCGCAACTGTTATAAACGGTTTAGCTTTACAAAACGCATTAGAAGATGCAGATGTGAAAACGCGTTTGCAAACTGCTATCAAAATCAATGAAGTAGCAGAACCTTTTATAAGAAGAAAAGCAATGAGTCACCTTAGAAAAGGTCGTGTTGTGATTTTTGGTGGTGGAACGGGTAATCCATATTTTACTACAGATTCTGCTGCTGTATTAAGAGCAATTGAAATTGAAGCTGATGTCATTTTAAAAGGCACACGTGTTGATGGTATATACACTGCAGATCCTGAGAAAGATAAAAATGCAATTAAGTTTGATCATATTACATTTGAGGATGTATTGAAAAAAGGACTTAAAGTTATGGACACAACAGCATTCACCTTAAGTCAAGAAAATAACCTACCGATTATCGTATTTGACATGAATAAAAAAGGAAACTTAATGAAAGTAGTTTCTGGAGAAAATATTGGCACAAAGGTTAATTCATAATATTTGGCTTATTTTTTGGTAGTTAGTTTAGTAATTAAAGTTATTTAAAAATGAACGAAGACATAAAATTTATATTAGATTCAACTAAAGAAGGAATGGATGGTGCAATTAAGCATCTTGAAAAACAGTTTTCAAACATTAGAGCTGGTAAAGCCAGTCCTGCAATGTTAGGAAGTGTAATGGTAGACTATTATGGTTCTCAAACACCTTTAGCACAAGTCGCCAATGTTAACACACCAGATGGTAGAACAATTACAGTACAGCCATGGGAAAAAACCATGCTTCAAGAAATTGAACGCGGAATAGCGTACGCAAATTTAGGCTTCAATCCCATGAATAATGGTGAAACAATTATAATCAACGTACCGCCATTAACTGAAGAGCGTAGACGTGATCTATCAAAGCAAGCCAAAGCGGAAGCTGAAGATGCTAAAATTGGTATTAGAAATGCTCGTAAAGATGCAAATAATGAAATCAAAAACCTTGAGGACGCTTCTGAAGATCAACAAAAAAACGCAGAAATTGATGTGCAACAAATGACCGATAAGTACGTTAAAAAAGTAGACGATGTTTTTGATATCAAGGAAAAAGAAATCATGACCGTATAAACTCAAAAAAGCGACTAACCTAATCTCGCTTTTTTTTAATTAATCCATTTTATTTAAAACTAAATGCACAAGGCTATTTGCTTAATTATATTTACGCTCTGTACTTGTGCTCTATATTCACAAACTCCAAAAACAGAAAACGATTCTACTGGTGTTAAAACTGATTCGCTAAATAAAAGACAATTTGTTAAACAACTAGGTAATGGTTTTTTTCCTACGAATTATGTAAATATTGACCTAAAGTATCTGGTTAAATACAATCAATATGAAGGATTACGAACTGGACTTGGTGGTGTCACTAATGACCGGTTTTCAGAAAAATACAGAATTAATAGTTATGTGGTATATGGGTTTAGAGATCATCGATTTAAGTACAAAATTGGTGGTAGTTTTAGAGTTAATGAATCTACAGATACTTGGATAAATTTATCGTACCAAGATGATTTACAAGAAACAGGAAGCTCTACGTTTCTAACAGATAAACGCTTTTTTTCTTTTTTTGAACCACGTTTATTAAACATCGATTTATTTCATAAGCATATTACCAAAGCCATTTCGGTAGAACACAAGTTTTCAGAAAATTTATTATCAGAACTAGAATTTGGAACAAGTAAAATAGAGCCAACCTACGATTACAGATATAATATTAATGATACTTCTTTTAGAAGTTTTGATATCACGAGTGCTAAATTAGCATTACAATGGAACCCTTTTAACAGCAATGAAGTAAATGAAAAAGGTGTTTCCGAAGTAAAAGAAGGTTACCCTAAGTTCACATTACAAGTGTCTCAAAGTTTAAGAAATAATATCAAAGGTGATTTCAATTTCTTTAAAACAGATTTTAGAACAGTCCATCGATTTATTCACAATGACCAATCTTTTACTGAAGCAACTGTAACTACTGGACTTGCATTAGGCGACACGCCATTGACTCACTTGTATCATGCTTATCCAAATAATATTACTAAAGAAACCATACTTCAACGATTTTCGGTAGCTGGCATTAATAGCTTTGAGACTATGTATTTTAATGAGTTTTTCTCAGATAGATTTACAACACTTCAGCTCAAACATTTTATAAAGCCCTTTAAAATTACTGAACGATATAGACCTCAACTCGTCCTTATTTCTAGAATGGCAATAGGAGACATGCGAAATATAGAACGTCATCAAAACATCGAATTTGGAACGTTATCAAAAGGCTATTCTGAAGCTGGTTTTGAAATCAATAAACTCTTATTTGGTTTCGGTTTAAGTTTTGCTTATCGCTATGGTGGTTATCATTTACCATCTCTTGCAGATAATGTGGCTGCAAAGTTCACTTTTAATGTCTCTCTCTAAAACCAATTAGTTAATTCTTTTTCCCACAGAATAATTAACTACTTTATATCCCATTTTACCACGTTTTGTAATCGTTTCAATTATTAATTGAAAATCCCCAACATCATCAGAATGATAAAAATTAATCTTTGCTTCTCCATTTTCGTCAGTCACAACTTTTGGGTTCCAGTATATTAGTCCTCTTAAATCTGGTGTATTCATATCATAATATTGATTAGAATTATGTTGTGGTGAATAAAACTCTTTTTCTACGGAAAAAACTGTAATTTTTTTCAAATCTAAAGATTTATCAGGAAAATTTAAAGCTCCAAAAAGACCAATTCCTCTTTTTGTATAGATTGAGATAATTCCACCAAAAGCAGGAACTTGCATCGTTCCTGGATAAACAGTTGCATACAAATTAGCAAAATTCTTAGCAGTTTCTAAAATTTCAAAACTAGTGACTTCACTAGTCATTATATCTTGTAATTGAGGAAAGAAAACAGGACGAACTGGTATGCCATCTACAATTACAAGTGTAGGTAACCCGAGAACTCTTGCGCTTAAAAGACCTGTACCATCTTGATCTATCGTTATTTTATCTTTAAAAAAACCTAATAAAATACTATAAAGGCCTGTTGAATGAAATTTTCTTTCCTTTTCTATCAGATCTTCACCATCAATCACGATTTCTGGCATTCCATACCTTTCAAAAACTTGTTTACGTTTTGGCGTCATTTTATAACCGCTTATTACTACTTCATCAAGTGCTGTTGTTCCGTAAGTATTAAAATGAGCCAAGTCTTCTTCTTGTTTTTGTTTTCTATTTTTTTTAACGATTGTTGTTATAAGACTATCAGCTAAAACAAAAGTATCATCATAATTAAATATAACAGACAATGGTTTTTTCTTTATTATAGCAATCGCATAATTTTTACGTTCCTTATCCCAATTTTCAGCCCCTTGTATAACGAAATCTTGTTCATCACCATACATGTCCTCCAAATCAAAATTGAAACTGCTTGGAACTTTAATAGTTTTAGTATAGGTTACTCTTGCCTCATCAAAGGTCATCAAAAGGAGGTCTAGTTCATCTTTCTTAGCTTTTTTATTTTTATTAATTACACCAGATACATTTAAGTTTTTTTCTAATTTATAGTCGAGGCTTTTCAAAGGTTGAGTATAATTAGTCCAACCCTGAGTTAACATCAAATGATCCAATTCTTGCTCGTTTCCTGGCTTAAAATAATAGCTTGGCTGTTCTATAGTACCTTTTAAATCTGATGACATTAAAAAGAAAGATAATAGATTGTCTTTAGAGTATACTTCAGTGCTTTTTGCTCTAGATTTAACTCCTAAAATAGAGGCATGTGCTATAATGGGTATTGAATCAGAATCTGTAGTTTTTATAGATAGTTGTATTTGCTCTCTTTGCTCATATTTAGTTTTTTCTATATCTGCTGTGATTTTAATCCTACCATCAATACGAGAATTAAAATATAAACGCTCTGCGATTGGCTGCATATCATCTTTAAAAAGCTTAAAGGCAACAATACCATCTGGAAATGATTTTTTAGGAATCGCATAAATATATTTACCATCAATGATAATGGCTTCTTTATTGAAATAAGTAAAACCTCGACAGACACCTTTTAAAATAATAGCTTTTGTTTCTTCGCCAGTATGTGATGCTTTAATAAAAATAACATTCGCTTTTTCTATAACAGACAATGCATATCCAGAACTTTTTACTTTAGGCAAAAACACTTCTTTTCTTAATTTCTTTGAACCATACGTTAATTTAGCTTTATAAGTTTTAGAAAGTTTAGGGTCATCTATTGTAAAACTCCCCATACCTAAGGAGTTACTTTTAAAAGTGGTTACGGTTTGATTAAAATCATCAATTATCTCTCCTTCTACTTCTATTGATTTGCCATCTGTGCCAATAGCCTTAAACGCTATTTTAGTTGATAAACCATTTAGTAATTTACCGCCTTCTGGGAAAAATTGTAAATCTAGGTAATCATTATTAGGAGAAAATAATGTCTTGTATTTTGAATTGTTACCTGTTTGAATTTCTAATTCTAGTAGTTTTGATGATTTAGGTACATCATAATCCAAAATATAACTACCGTCTTTATTCTCATCTATAAAAATAGAATCTTGTATTTCATTTTGAGAAATAGAAAGTTTCAATTCATCTTTATGATGACTATCTAAGGCAGAAGGAAAGATATCTGCAAGTATTCTATATGAATTTTCAGAAGTATCAATAACCCTCATATTCTGAATGACTCTTGACACTTTACTTTCACCAAAATCCGAATAGATTTGAACGTAAGTTTCAAACACAAAATCTGAGCTAAAATTCTTGTTCCATTCAGTATATGCTCTAATTAAATAGACACCATTGTTAAAGCTTCTGTTCAAATCAAAAAAACCGTTACCCATTCCGTCCTTAACTTTTACGAGTTTTGATTCAACTATTTGAGATTCACTATTAATAAGATCTACATATAAAACACCACTAGAATAATCTACATTATGAGAGGTAGCATTTAAAATAATCGCTTTAAACCAAATTGTTTTGTCTGTGGTATATACATCACTGTCTAATTGTAGATAAATTTTTTCAGCTAAAGAATTATGAGCATACTTTTTAATATCCTGTGACGATCCTATTGATATACAAGTCACTATAATAATTATAGTTAACAGTAAACTTTGATGTATTCTTTTCAAAACTAAATGGTTTATCTAAAAATAATATTTTTTTAAGCAAAATTTCAAGTAAAACTGTTAAACGTGTTACAAAATTTCAATTCAAAACAAAAAACATAATCAACAATTAAATAATTTCAAAATCACCTTACAATCCCTAGGTTTTTTCTAACTTTGCTCTTGTTTTAGAGCACACATGTTTAAACTATTCAATAAAAATTTCTGGGAGATTATTGCGCGATTAATTTTACGCAACAAGATCGGTATTCTAGTAGTCATTATTTTGGCGACTATCTTCTTTAGTTCTCAATGGAATAACATGCGTTTTTCATATACAGAAGCTAATCTACTTCCAGATGAGCATGAGGTCAATGTGACTTATAATGAGTTCCTAGATATTTTTGGTGAAGAAGGAAATCTCATTCTTCTTGGAGTAAAAGATTCTACATTATTTACTGTAGACAAATTAAATGCTTGGAACCAATTATCTGAGGACTTTAAAACTTTTGATGAAGTAGAAACTGTAGTATCTCTTAATGATCTTCAAAAACTTATTAAAAACAAGGAAGCTGAAAAATTTGATCTCGTTCCATTTATTACGGACTCAATAACATCAATTGAGCAAATAGATAAACTACAGGACGAATTATTTAAACAGTATCCGTTTTACGATAATTTCTTGTTTAATACAGAAACTAAAACGATTAGAACTGCCATCTATATTAAAAAAGATATTGTAAATACATCTGCTAGAAAAGACTTTATAATGGAAGTTCTTGATGCTAGAATTAAAGATTTTGAAACCGCTAATAATTTAGATGTTAGAGTTTCTGGAATGCCATACATTAGAACATTAAACGCTCAAAACATTGTTGATGAAATAGGGCTCTTTATTGGTTTAGCATTAGGTGTCACCTCATTTATATTCTTTTTATTCTTTAGATCGTTTAGAGCCACTTTTATTTCACTCATTGTAGTTTGTGTAGGGGTTATGTGGACTTTTGGAATTATAGGATTACTCAATTATGAGATTACAGTTCTTACAGCATTAATTCCTCCATTAATTATTGTCATTGGAATACCAAACTGTATTTTCTTAATTAATAAATATCAACGTGAAGTTAAACTTCACGGTAATAAAGTAAAATCATTACAGCGTGTTATTACTAAAGTCGGAAATGCCACATTGATGACCAATGTGACAACAGCTTCTGGTTTTGCTACTTTTATTTTAACAGAAAGTCAGCTATTAAAGGAATTTGGTATCGTAGCATCATTAAGTATTCTTGCCATTTTTATCTTATGTTTATTGGTAATTCCAATCATATACACATTTCTACCTTATCCACAAGAAAGGCACTTAGAACATCTAAATAAACGATGGGTTGGTGGTTTTGTGAATTGGACTGAGCGTATGGTACGTGAACAAAAAATTACAATTTACGCTACATCATTAATTCTCATTATTGGTAGCATCATTGGAATGTACCAAATAAAAATTTCTGGAAGCCTTATTGAAGATATGCCAAAGGAAGAAGCCTTTTTTAAAGACATCAGATTTTTTGAAGAAGAGTTTGATGGGATTATGCCTCTTGAGATCATGGTAGACACCAAACGTAAAAAAGGTGTAATGAAATTGAGTACACTTAAAAAAATGGAAGAGATTGAAGACCTCATTGATGAAATCCCTGAGCTGTCTCGTCCAATTTCTGTAGTGAGCTTAGTAAAATATAGTAAACAAGCATATTATAACGGTAATCCTAAATATTATCAATTACCAACAAGTCAAGAGAATAGTTTCATTTTATCATATGCTAAAAACTCATCCTCAGAGGCCAACTTACTTCAAAGTTTTGTAGACAGCACAGGTCAATATGCTCGTATTACAACATTTATGAAAGATATAGGTACTGACAAAATGGAACGCATAGAAGAAGATCTTCAAAATAAAATAAATAAAGTATTCCAACCTGCAGATCGCTTTGATGTAACTATGACTGGTAAAGCTCTAGTGTTTCAGAAGGGAACAAAATACTTAGTTAAAAATCTTGCGATATCATTATCATTAGCCATTTTCTTAATCTCGCTTTTCATGGCTTATATGTTTAGGTCGTTTAAAATGATCATCGTTTCGCTCATTCCCAACCTATTGCCTTTAGTCATTACGGCTGGTTTGATGGGTTATTTAGGCGTTCCTATAAAACCGTCTACCATATTAGTATTTAGTATTGCTTTTGGGATTTCGGTAGATGATACCATTCATTTTCTGGCTAAATACAGGCAAGAATTATTGGTAAACCACTGGAAAATACGAAAATCTGTATTTGCAGCTTTACGAGAAACAGGAGTGAGTATGTTTTACACCTCTATCGTTTTATTCTTTGGTTTTATCGTATTTACAACCTCTAGTTTTGGAGGCACAGTTGCTTTAGGAGCCTTAGTGTCAATTACTTTAGTATTTGCAATGTTATCAAACTTGCTCTTACTACCTTCTTTATTATTGTCTTTAGAACGTAGCATTGCTAATAAGGAGACACTAAAAGAGCCATCAATAAATATAATCCCTGTTGAGGATGATGATCAAGAAGATAATACAATTTCATAAACATTTATATTTGCATAAAATTTCAAAATAATGAGCTATACAGTTTCACAACTATTGACACAAGATATTACGTTTCAACCTATAGAAATTAAAGGTTGGGTTAGAGGATTTAGATCTAAGCGTTTCATTGCTTTAAATGATGGTTCTACGATAAATAATATACAATGTGTTGTTGATTTTGAGAATACAGATGAAACAACTTTAAAACGCATAACAACTGGCGCTGCTATTCATATTAAAGGAGAATTGGTAGAAAGCCAAGGGAAAGGTCAAACCGTAGAAATTCAAGTCACATCTATTGAAATTCTTGGAGATTCTGATCCTGATGAATATCCTATTCAGCCAAAAAAACATACGCTTGAATTTTTAAGAGAAAATGCTCATTTACGCACACGAACAAATACATTTAGTGCTGTAATGCGTTTGCGTTCTTCTTTGTCATTTGCAGTCCATAAGTATTTTAATGAGAATGGATTTTACTACATGCATACACCAATTATTACAGCTAGTGATGCAGAAGGTGCTGGTGAAACATTTAGAGTAAGCGCTTTAGATGCTAAGAATCCTCCTTTAGATGACGACGGAAATGTGGATCATAAAAAAGATTTCTTCGGAAAAGAAACGAACCTAACTGTATCTGGTCAATTAGAAGCAGAAACCTATGCGATGTCATTAGGAAAGGTGTACACGTTTGGACCAACCTTTAGAGCTGAAAATTCAAATACATCACGTCACTTATCAGAATTCTGGATGATAGAACCTGAAGTCGCTTTTATGGATTTGGCAGGTAACATGGATTTAGCTGAAGATTTTATGAAATCTATACTAGCCTATGTTTTAGAGCATAATCGTGAAGATTTAGAGTTTTTAGACAAACGTTTATTAGACGAAGAAAAAACTAAACCTCAAGCACAACGCTCTGAAATGAGTTTAATTGAAAAAATAAAATTCGTTGTAGATAACAACTTTAAACGTGTTAGCTATACAGAAGCAATTGATATTTTAAAGAATTCTAAACCGAATAAGAAAAAGAAATTCAATTATATTATTGAAGAATGGGGAGCAGATTTACAAAGTGAGCATGAACGTTTCTTAGTAGAGAAACACTTTAAGTGTCCAGTAATTTTGTTTGATTATCCTGCAAACATTAAGGCATTCTATATGCGTTTAAATGAAGATGGAAAAACAGTTCGTGCCATGGATATTTTATTCCCAGGTATTGGAGAAATGGTTGGAGGTTCTCAGCGTGAGGAACGTTTAGATGTCTTAAAAGAAAAAATGAAAGCTTTAGATATTTCAGAAGAAGAATTATGGTGGTATTTAGATTTACGTAAATATGGAACTGCTGTGCATTCTGGGTTTGGATTAGGTTTTGAGCGTTTAGTGATGTTCGCAACAGGAATGGGTAATATTAGAGATGTCATCCCTTATCCTCGAACACCTCAAAATGCTGAATTTTAATTCATCATTCTACATAAATTAATAAAAGACCAATTAGACTTAAAAATCTGATTGGTCTTTTTAATTGACCATATTTTAAGTGTTCATATTTCCGAAGAAAAGATCATCTTCTAAATTATTCTTAAAAGGCATAATATTTGTAAGCAATTGTAAATAGTTTTTTTAACTTTACTTTAAACCAACGCAAAGCATGCTCAAACAATACCTACAGTTTAAATTATCGCAAAAGTTGTCACCGCAACAAATTCAACTAATGAAGTTGATACAGTTGCCTACACAAGCATTTGAGCAACGCATTAATCAAGAACTGGAAGAAAATCCTGCGTTAGATACTGGGAAAGAAGAGACCAACGAGGACAAGATGGACGAGTTTGATAATTCTGAGGATGACTATAATGACAATGAAGAAATCAATACTGAGGATATTAATATTGATGAGTATTTAAGTGATGATGACGTACCCGATTATAGAACACAAGTAAGCAATTATAGTAGTGATGATGAAGAAAAAGTTATGCCTTATGCTGCTGGCACCTCTTTTAACCAACACTTAAGAAATCAATTAAACACGTTTAGACTTGATGATGAAGAACGTGAGATTGCAGAGTTTTTAGTTGGCAGTGTTGACGAGAGTGGTTATATACGTCGTGCTTTAAGTGATATTATGGATGATTTAGCGTTCACTCAAAATATTTTCACGACAGAGGATAAAATTGAAAACGTACTTCATAAAGTACATCAATTAGATCCTGCTGGTGTTGGAGCTAGAGGCCTTCAAGAATGTTTAAGCATTCAATTACATAGAAAAGAGCAACATCCAGATGTTGAACTAGCTTGCAATATTATTGACAAAGCATTTGATCAGTTTACAAAAAAACATTATAAAAATTACTTCAAAAATTTGACATTACTGAAGTACAGCTTAAAGATGCTATTGAAGAAATTGAGCGTCTAAATCCAAAACCTGGTGGTTCTTACGCTGGAAATAATAAAATGGTAGAGCATGTTGTTCCCGATTTTGCAATTAAAATTGTAGATGGAGAACTAGATCATACTCTAAATGGTAGAAATGCTCCAGAACTTCATGTATCTCGAGAATATAGCAACATGATGAAAGGCTATAAAGATGCAAAAGACAAAAGCAAATCACAAAAAGATGCTGTGATGTTTATTAAACAAAAATTAGATGCAGCAAAGTGGTTTATAGAAGCTATTAAACAACGTCAGCAAACGCTTTTTGTAACGATGAGTTCTATTATGCACTATCAGAAAGCATATTTCCTCTCTGGTGATGAAAGAAAGCTTAAACCAATGATTTTAAAAGATATTGCAGATGAGATTGAAATGGATGTTTCTACAGTATCTCGTGTTGCAAACAGTAAATATGTTGATACACCTTATGGCACAAAACTCATTAAAGAATTCTTTAGTGAATCGATGACTAACGATCAAGGCGAGGAAGTTTCTACTCGTGAAATCAAAAAAATACTAGAAACAGTTATTGAAGAAGAAGACAAGAAAAAACCACTTACCGATGAGAAATTAGCCAAAATATTAAAAGAAAAAGGCTACCCAATTGCACGTCGTACAGTTGCTAAATATCGAGAACAGTTAGATATTTCTGTGGCAAGATTGAGGAAAAAAATATAATGAACCAACTTCTCAAAAGCATATCATATATCTTTCACCCATTACTAATGCCATTACTTGGTGTTGTATTTTACTTTTCTAAAACACCACGCTTTGTTCCAGAATCTATTATGAAAGCCAAAGTGTTTTCAATTACAATTCTCACAATTGTACTACCAATTCTACTTTTTTATTTGCTAAGAACAATTAATAAAGTCGACACATTTCATCTAGAAACAGTTAAAGAACGTAGAATCCCACTACTCATAAATAGCGTAATAATTGTTCTCATTTTAATACGTGTTTTACCTCATGACGAAATACCAGAATTGTATTTCTTTTTTATTGGCATTCTTATATCTAATATAACTTGTTTTGCATTAGCTCTAGCGAAGTTCAAAGCAAGTATCCATATGATTGCATCAGCAGGTTTTTTTATGTTTGCTATAGCAGTGGCAATTCATTTTAAAATAAATATTAATGGCACTATTGCTTTAATGTGTGTTATTTTAGGAGCCATTGCTACCTCTAGACTTCATATGAAAGCCCATACAACTATAGAGTTATTTGCTGGTTTTTTTGTTGGCTTAATGCCACAGCTTATCCTATTGAACTACTGGATGTAAATTATAGTATATAAAAAATCAGGCCGATTTTTATAGCATTCATTTCAACATTTTCTCCACTGCTATTAACTTTAGCATTAGAATCAAAAATATCGTTAAGTGCATAGTAAAAATGAAAGTTGACATTAGAATAACCTGCACTTAATGTAAGACCTACTTGAAATTTATTTATATCACTAATATTAGTTAGTGATATATCATTTGGACTGCCTCTAAATTTTGAAGAGTTATGTAACACATATCCTAACTTAACGCCTGAGTATATTCTCCAAAAATCGAAATCCTTGGCTGAAGAGGTTCGCCATCTAAACTCTATTGGAAATTCAATAAGATATGTAGTAAACTTATTTTTACTGAATGAAACGTCACCTAATACAGTATAATCATAGGTACCATTGCTTTCAGAAATCAGCAATTTTTGGTTAAATGAATTTGTTGAAAACCCCAAACCTAAACCAAGAGCTAGGTTACGTTTTTTATTGAGAGGCATATCTCGAATAAAACCAAAATGAAATCCGCTAGAAAACCCATTTTGAGACACACCATCTGGTTTGTTTCCTAATAAATTATACGTTACAGAAACATAAAATTGATCTTCCCTATACTTTTCATCTATAACGGTAATACTATCATTTACGATCTCTTTAGAAAGCGGGTTATCATCTTCCTGTGCTGAGACAGCAAGTATTGGTAATAAAAAAAACAAGTAAATGAGTTGTTTCATAGTACAAATATAACTTAATACGCATTAAAATATTTCACTAGTTGACATAAAAAAAGCATCCAAAATAGGATGCTTTTTTATAATCTATAATACTAATTTTTAATTTTCTAAAGCACTACCAGTACCTACCGAATAATTAATT
>CAJQOA010000090.1 GCA_905479815.1 uncultured Psychroserpens sp. | reverse complement strand
AGAATATTATGGTTTCGACTTTCCCTTCATAAGTTTGAGTAAGAATTTCCGCCTTTTCAATTAGCTTAGGGATATTTATGTCTGAAAAATTAGTGTTCATAGATTTTACAATAGTGTTTTTAAGCTTGTACCTAAACTTTAATAGGAATCTAGCTTTTTATTTTTTTAATTCCGTTTTCTTTCATAAAGTCAAAAGCTTTGTCAAATTCCGCTTTCCTATCGCTTTTTACATTTCCGTAAATCATTCGGATTCCGTCAACACTCTGTCCTCTTGAGTGAAATTCAAGATTATCATTTTCAGGTTCTTTCAGTTCCGCATTTCCACCTCTCAATATTATAATGTAACTATTGTCAGGATATATGAAGTGTTGGTAAAAACCTTCTGTGTAAATATCAACTTCATTCTTTTTAATTCCGATTGGTAAAGTCAAATAATAGTCTGACTTGTTTATTTGAACATCTGCGAATGAGTATTCAATTCCGCTTTTCTGTTTACAGTTTAACAGAATTAAAATTCCAAATATTAATATTAAAATTTTTCTATTCATTCGACTCCATTTGAGTGAGTACAGCTTGTGCCTAACTGGTTATATGTGTACTAAAGTAATCATTATTCACTGTTATTTTCCGGATAAGGGTACTTTTTGTGATCCTTGTCCCGAAACCTTTAACTCCTTTACCATAGTATCTAGCGGACTTTCAATTTGTAATAAATCCTTTTTACTTACATGTGTGTAAATCATTGTTGTCTCTGGTTTAGCATGACCTAACAACGATTGAATATACCTAAGGTCTATACCGTTTTCTAATAAATGAGTCGCATAACTATGCCTTAATGTGTGTGGCGTTACCGTTTTTGTTATACCAGCTAATTCACTTGATTTTTTTAAAAATTTGCGCACAGAAATCGGACTGTATTTACCACCAGTCATGCCTTCAGCAAAATACACAATAGGATTATATGTCATTAAATAATTTTGTAATAAAGGCAAGAAACTCTCCGCCAAAATCACATTTCTGTCTTTTCTTCCTTTGGCATTTTTAATAATAAGCTGCCTCCTGTCAATATCAATATAACGTAACTCTAAATTAATCAATTCACTTATACGTAATCCGCAAGAATAGATTAATGCAATAATTGCACGATGTTTTAAGTTTTTGGTACACTGAATCAATAAAAGCACTTCTTGTTTAGATAAAACAACGGGTAATGTTCTACTTTTTTTAGGTCGTACTAAAGCGATACTTGCAATTGCAGTATTAGGGTAATACACTAAAAAGAGCTTTAACGCACTAATGAATTGTCTTTGTGTGCTTATCGAATAGTTTCGAGCGATATAGACGTCTTCAATAAATAATTCAACAGCTCTATTGTTTAAAGTGTCAATAGGATTGTCAACATGAAATGCTACAAAATCAGCAACTAACATACTATAAGTATCTACAGTACTCTTACTATAACGCTTCCCCTTTAGATATTTGTAAAACCCATTTAGAATGGATCGTAAATCATCGGTTAGTAACGATTTATTATGCGCTAATTTTAAAAGCGGAGTCTTAATAATTCTTGAATCATCTATTTGATAGATACTCAGTACATCTTTAATCGCATCTATAGCTTCAGAAGATCGTTTGACATACCAACATTGTAGATTCTGACTCCATTGTCTGTTAGGAATCGTTCTAACTAAATCTATAATTTCCCTATCATAATCAAAGCAAATTAAAATTTGTTCTGCCTTATTATAATATTTTGGCTTGAGTGTAATATTGGGTTTTTTCATAAGTTTGGATAAGAAAATCTAACTTAGAAATATAGTAAATAATCGACACTTATGCAAGTGAATTTGATGTAGATTTTTAAGTCTGAATTTGGCTAGCTATAAATACTCTATTACTTTTTATAGCCCAATAGAGCATCAATCGTATTCGCAGTCACACTATGATAATTTGGCCTCGACTTTTCATAAATAGCTAAAGCCTCATCAACTTTGTCTGCCTTTTTAAAGGCTTTAAATAATGTAGAGACATACCAACGTCTTCCAACTCTAATTAAAAAGTCTTCTATTTTTTGGTCTACACCATTACCATGATAATCATGGTTTATAGCTTGCTCATACCAAACCATAGCAATGTGAGAGTTCGTGGCATTAGTAAAGTTAAAAGCAGTATCCAATCGTGATAAATCATCGGGTGTTATCGTTTCTGGGAAATTTCTAATAAAATGAACCCATTCTTGTGTGGTCCAATCGCTAGTTTGATAGACATCAATAGATTTTGTGTCTAAAAAGGACTGCAAAGTTTTTTCAGCATTCTCAAATTTATTAGATACAATTATAGATTGATTTTCTGGGATACCTGGTTGGTAAATCCATTCGTCTACATTAAACGTAATGTTGTTTGGTTCTAATAAATTACTATTCAAATAGTCTACAAAGCCTTCAGTAGTTACTGTAGAAAAGGCATTAGTCTTAAAATAGTTTTTTAGAAACGCATCAAAAGCTTCACGTCCAACCTTATCTTCTAGAGTTCTTAAAAATAAATACCCTTTATCATAAGCAATACTATTCATCCCATCATCAGGGTTTTTGTTACTCAAATCTAATTTAAGTTTGGTCATGTCTGGTTCATCTTTAAACCCTTCAACTTCCTCTTCTAAATCTTGCCTGCCAATTAAAGCAATCATGTTTGCACGATCTTTTCCGTAGAGCGCTTCCATAATTCTAATTTCAAAATAGACCGTAAACCCTTCATTGAGCCAAAAGTCATTCCAAGTCGCATTGGTTACTAAATTACCAGACCATGAATGTGCTAACTCATGAGCAATTAAAGAGGTTAAACTCTTGTCTCCAGCAATAACGGTTGGTGTAGCAAATGTAAGTCGTGGATTCTCCATGCCACCAAACGGAAAACTAGGTGGTAAAACAATCACATCAAATTGATCCCAATCATAAGCACCATATAAATTTTCTGCAGCAACAACCATTTTTTCCATGTCACTAAACTCTGCTTGCGCTTTATCAACCATAGATTTTTCGGCATACACACCTGTACGATTACTCACCGCTTTATAGTCTATATCACCAACAGCCAATGCTATAAGATATGGTGAGATAGGTTGTGTCATTGTAAAGTTATAAATACCATCTGCAGTTTTCTCTTTTGGGTTTTCGGCACTCATAACTGCCATTAACGCTTCAGGAACTACCACTTTTGCATTGTAGGTAATACGAATTTGCGGACTATCCTGTATAGGAATCCAAGTTCGTGTTAAAATGGCCTGACCTTGTGTAAATAGAAACGGATGTGTTTTATCTGCTGTTTGCTGTGCACCCAACCATTGTAAAGCTTCGGTTTTATCTGTAGTCTTATAATGTATCGTTACTTGTTTTGTACCTTCGGAAATTGGAATACGCAACGCTTGTCCTAATTGTTTATCAAACGTTCCTAATTCAAAATCTACTGGTGTCCCATCTGCTTCTGTACTAATAATATCCAAAAATTTTGTATCCAAGATGATTTCTGAAGCAGCAGTGCTTTCAATAGTATACGTCGCACTACCATCTATAATAGAGTGTTCAAAATCAACAACAATATCTAGATCTAAGTGCTTTATTACAGCCTCATTAGGTTTTGCGTTTGAATGTGATTCTTCAACATATTTAAGAGTCATAGGTGTTTCTTTTTTTTCTTCAACACAATTAAAAGCAAGAATAACTAGCGCAAATAAAAGAGTGTGTTTCTTCATAATATACAAATTGAAAATCGTGAAATTTATAATGAGAAAGTCTAAATGACTTCACAGCGAAAAGTAAAT